>NZ_JBFGBM010000190.1:0-4863 GCF_041567615.1 Muriicola sp. | reverse complement strand
TAAAGGCCTACCAGTTTACCCCTGTTTTTGGCCGGGGCTATCTCCGAGATGTAGGTTGGGGCTGCCACGGTTGAGGCGCCTACACCCAGGCCGCCGAGAAACCTGAAGATCGCAAAGGTCACCGGATCATTGGCGAATGCCGAGCCCAGGGCAGAAACGGTGTAAAGTACACCTATCCACACCAGGGTTTTTTTTCTTCCCATTTGGTTCGTCGGGAAGCCTCCCAGCAGGGCGCCGACCACGGTTCCCCACAGAGCCATACCGATGACCACTATGCCGTGAAAACTGTCGGACGACTGCCACAGGGTTTGCAGCGTTTTTTCCGCTCCGGAGATCACCACAGTGTCGAATCCAAATAAAAATCCGGCCAGGGCCGCCGTGACAGAAAAGCGCAGAATCTTCCGGTCCATACCTGCAGGTTTCCTGTAAATCTAGGAAAAATTAATTGTCAAATCCCTTCAGGACCCGGGGATTCAAAATTTCATATGGTTTTTGAGGTGGTCCGTGATCTTTTTGGTGGCCCCTTTTCGAGAGGCTACATAGTGGGCGTTGATCTTACCCTGCCGTTCACGGGCCTTTTCATCCCCTACAAGCTCATGAATCCTGGCAGAAAATGTTTCCGGGCCGTCCACAACAGAGATGCCGCCCAGTTCCACAAGCTCTTCGGCTTCGGAAAATCCATGGTACTTCGGACCCGTGAGTACCGGGATACCAAAGACGGCGGGTTCCAGCGTATTGTGGAGTCCTGTTGCAAACCCGCCCCCTACGTAGGCCAGGTCTGCATAGGAATACACCTTGGTAAGCAGGCCGATCGTATCCAGCACCAGGACATCGTACCCGGAAGCGTCCTGCTCCCCCATTTCTGAATAGAACAGCGTTTTCCCGGGTAGCTTTTCCCGGAGTGCGTTCAAATGTGCCTCCTTGATGTCGTGGGGGGCAATCAGGATTTTGAGACCGGGTGGTGGATCCTGTAAAAAGGGGAGGAGCAAGGCTTCATCCTCCGGCCAGGTGCTGCCGAGAACGAAACAGAGGTCCTTTCCCTTGAAATCATCCATAAAACCAAGGGTGTTGTCGCGCTCCAGGATCTCGCTTACACGATCAAAACGGGTATCCCCGGAAAGGGTTACCTCATGGATTTTCAACCCCTCCAGTAATTGGACAGACCTTTCATCCTGTACAAAATAGTGGGAGAATTTCCTCAAGGCCTTCCTCATAAATCCTCCGTAACCTTTAAAAAATACCTGGTCCGGTGTGAATCTCCCGGAGATCAGTACCGCAGGAATTTCCCTTTGGGACAGTCCCTTAAGGTAGTTGGGCCAGATCTCATACTTCACAAAAAGGGCGATCTCGGGTCTGGTCAAATCCAGGAATTTTTCGGCATTACTCCTGATGTCGACAGGCAGGTAGGTTATAAAATCTGCCTCCCGTGAATTCTTTTTGACCTCATATCCGGAAGGGGAGAAAAAAGTGACCAGTACCTTATGACGGGGGTAGGTGTCTTTGAGGGCCTTGATCACCGGTAACCCCTGTTCAAACTCCCCAAGCGAAGCCGTGTGCACCCAGATGAGGCGATCGCCTTTCCGAATGTTCTTGCCGAGATGCCCGAAAACTCTGTGACGGCCCTTTACGAACAGCTTCAATTTTGGGTTGAAGAAGGCGGCGATCTTCAGGAATTGCCAGGTGATGTAGATCAGAAGATTATACAGGGAATACACAGGGCCTTCATTTGTCGCTAAAATAAGCTTCTTTGGGGAATTACATTGGCCGCCGTTCCGTAATTTCGTAATATTGCGTGCATAGATTCTGGCATGAAAAAGATACAAATGGTTGACCTTACGGGTCAGTATGAAGACATTCGGGAGGAAGTTAACAAGTCCATCCAGCAGGTCATGGAAACCGCAGCGTTCATCAACGGTCCTGAGGTCCACGGTTTTCAAAAAGAACTCGAAAATTACTTAGGCGTAAAGCACGTAATTCCTTGTGCCAATGGGACGGATGCCCTTCAGATCGCGATGATGGGTCTCGGGCTGAAACCCGGGGATGAGGTGATCACCGCAGATTTCACTTTCGCTGCCACCGTGGAGGTCATCGCCCTGCTCGGGCTGACCCCGGTTTTGGTGGATGTGGATGCCGAGACTTTCAACATCGACCCGGAGGCAGTCAAAAAAGCGATTACCCCCAAGACCAAAGCCATTGTTCCTGTACACCTCTTTGGGCAGTGCGCCCCCATGGATGAACTCCTAGCCATTGCCGAAGAAAACGGGCTTTTCCTGATCGAGGATAATGCCCAGGCCATAGGTGCCACGCATACGTTCAAGGATGGGAGCAAGAAGATGGCCGGAACTATGGGTCACGTGGCGGCAACCTCTTTCTTTCCATCCAAAAACCTGGGATGCTACGGCGACGGAGGGGCGATTTTTACGAATGATGATGACCTCGCCCATTTTATAAGAGGGATCGTGAACCACGGTATGTACGAGAGGTACCACCACGATGTGATCGGGGTGAATTCCCGCCTGGATTCTATTCAGGCTGCCGTCCTTCGGGCAAAATTACCCCGCCTGGACGACTATTGCCGCAGGAGGAGGGAGGCTGCGAGGAAATACAACGAAGCCTTTAAGGGGAACAGCGACCTGATCCTCCCCAAAACAGTAAACAATTGCGATGGGATATGTCCTACATGCGACTGCCATGTGTTCCATCAATACACCCTGAGGATCACCAACGGTAAAAGGGATGCCCTGGCAGCACACCTGTCTGAGAAAGGAATCCCATTCGGGATCTACTACCCCATCCCATTGCACAGGCAAAAAGCCTATGCGGACCCCCGATACAGGGAAGCCGATTTCCCGGTCACTAACCAGCTGGTGAAGGAGGTGATCTCCCTGCCCATGCACACCGAACTGGACGACGACCAGATCGAATTTATAACTACGACTGTCCTGAATTATATATAAATCGATATGAAGATACTGGTAACCGGAGGCCTTGGGTTCATAGGCTCGCATACTGTTGTGGAGCTGCAGCAGGAAGGGTATGAAGTGGTGATCATCGACAACTGCTCCAATGCTTCGGAGGACGTTCTGGAGGGTATCACCGCCATCACCGGGAAAAGACCTCTTTTTGAAAAAATGGACCTGAGGGATAAAGCCGATGTGATCAGTTTCTTCGATCGACATTCGGATGTGGCGGGAGTCATACACTTTGCAGCGTCCAAAGCAGTGGGGGAGAGTGTGGAAAAACCCCTGTTGTACTATGAGAACAACCTTACTACCCTGGTCTACCTGCTGCAACAACTTGCAAAAAAGAAAAAGGCCCATTTTATTTTCAGCTCTTCCTGTACGGTGTATGGCCAGGCCGATGAAATGCCCATCACGGAGAACGCCCCGGTAAAACCCGCTGAATCGCCTTACGGGAATACAAAGCAGATAGGGGAGGAGATCATACGCGACACCTGCGGGGTCAGTCCGCAGTTACAGGCCATCTCCCTGCGGTATTTCAATCCGATGGGAGCCCATCCCAGTGCGGAGATCGGGGAGTTACCCCTGGGGGTTCCGCAGAACCTCGTTCCTTTTATAACCCAGACCGGGATCGGGCTCAGGGAACAACTTTCAGTCTTCGGGGATGATTACCCCACGGAAGACGGAACCTGTATCCGGGATTATATCCACGTGGTGGATCTGGCCCGTGCTCATGTAGTGGCGCTTCAACGATTGTTGGAAGGGAAGAACGAGGAGAATTACGAGGTATTCAATGTGGGGACCGGTACCGGAAGTTCAGTGATGGAAGTCATTCGCAGTTTCGAAAGGGTCTCTGGCACAAAATTGAATTTCAAAGTGGTAGGAAGAAGGGCCGGAGATGTGATTCAGGCCTATGCCGATACTTCACTGGCGAATCGGGTCCTGGGCTGGAAAGCCGAGTCGACCCTGGACGAGGCCATGCGCTCCGCCTGGAAATGGGAGCAGAAGATCAGGTCCTGAGTACTTTCAGGATAGGCCGCAAAGAACATCTGTTTCGTATATAATGTATGGGAAATGAATTGAGCAACAGTGCTGAAGTGCTGAAGAGGGCCGCTTCCCTTGACCTCTACCACAAACTGGTGGTTCAGCTGAAAAAGGATTTCGCCTTGGCCAACATCCCTTTCCATCCTTTGGAGGAAATATCACCTTCAGAACTCATCTCCCTGCTCAGGGAAAAGATCTATGTCCTGCTTATGGAACAATTCCCCGAGTATCTCAACCTGCTGTACATCATCGATGTACCTGAAAAGTCATTTTCCGGGGGCGACACCAAGGACGCAGCAGACATGGCAGACGAGGCCGCGTACCTGATCCTGAAAAGAGAGTGGCAAAAAGTCTGGTTCAAGGATTCCTACAAGGGAGGAAGTTCGTAAAACGTTAAAAGAAGACCCTGATAAAGGGGATCCAGGGATCAGCATAGATACTTTTATCCTCGTCGTAGAGGACATCGTAACGAATCCCAAACGTGACCGGTCCCGAATTGTAACCTATCCCGAGAAAGAGCATGGGCAACCAGTAATCATCCTCAACGGGTACGGGGTTGAATTGATATTTCCGGTGGACGCGTAATTGTTCGAATTCGGAGGAAAGTTGGAGTCCCCTCACTGGAGTGAAATAGGCCAAAGCACCTGCTCCATAAGCTGTGAACCTGTCTTCCCCAAACCTGGCATAGGAGAAACTGACATTCGTGCCCAGGGCCACGTTAGGATTCACGGGGTAAATGGCTGCGGGGGAGGCGATGAAATTAAAGGAATTGTTCCCAAAACCGAGTCCGATGGCGCCCCCGTATCTCATCTTGCTCCAAAAAGGGCTGCCGGAGGGAATTCCCTGGGCGTTGAGGTAT
>NZ_JBFGBM010000189.1:0-4863 GCF_041567615.1 Muriicola sp. | reverse complement strand
TGTTCAGGATGGCCTCCTCTGTCTCTGTGTCGACCGCAGAAAGGCAATCGTCGAACAGGTAGATCTCCGGATCTTTGAGAAGGGCTCTGGCAATGGAGATGCGCTGTTTCTGTCCGCCGCTCAGGGTGATCCCCCTTTCACCGAGGACCGTATCATACTTTTTGGAAAAGCCGATGATATTGTCGTGCACTACGGCCATTCTGGCCACTTCCTCGATCTCTTCTTCTGAGGCTGTTTCCTTCCCGAACCTGATATTGTTTGAAATCGAATCGGAAAACAGGAAGGCATCCTGGGGTACCGCACCGATGGAACTTCTCAGGCTTTCCAGGTTCAATTTCCTGAGGGGGGTGCCATCGATCCTGATCTCCCCGCTACTGACATCATACAGGCGCGCAACCAGATCTAGTACAGTAGACTTCCCGGATCCCGTCTGGCCCAGGATGGCTACGGTCTGCCCGTCTTCCACTTTGAAGGAGAGCTCCTTCAGAGCTGTGATGTTCGTATCCTCATAGGTAAAACTCACCTTGTCGAACTCTATCTCACCCCTGATCGGTGTTTCCTCCTCCACCTCATTCCTGAGCTCGGGTTCCACTTTCAAAAATTCATTGATCCTCTTCTGGGACGCTTCCGCCCGCTGAACGAGGGAGGTCAGCCATCCGACGATAGCTACGGGCCAGGTGAGCATATTGACATAGAGGATAAACTCGGCAATGGTTCCTATGGATTCGATCTGCCCGTCTATGTACTGCTTACCGCCGACGTAGATCACAAAGATGTTACTGATTCCGATCAGCAATATCATAAGGGGGAAGAACCAGGCATCCACCTTGGCCAGGTCCATACTCCTGTTCTTTCCTTCCAGGGCCAGCGCGGAGGCTTCCGAATTGACGTTGGGTTCCAGGGTATAGGCTTTGATCACGGAGATCCCCGAAAAGGTCTCCTGGGCAAAAGTGGAAAGGGTAGACAGGAATTCCTGCACCTTGGTACTTCGCTTGTGGATGATCTTACTGATCTTATAGATGAGAACAGACAGGATCGGCAAAGGCAAAAGGGCATAAAATGCAATGGTGGGTGCTTTGATGAACATGAGGGGGATCAGGCATACAAAAAGGGTCAGGGTCTGCATCCCGTACATGATGGCAGGCCCCGCATAGAGACGAACCTGGCTCACATCCTCACTGATCCTGTTCATCAGGTCTCCCGTCCTGTTCTTTTTGTAAAAGTTCAGGCTGAGCAATTGATAATGATCAAAGACTTCATTCTTGAGGTCGTATTCTATATACCGACTTACATTGATGATCGTCTGCCGCATCAGAAAGGTAAAAAACCCCGACAGCAAGGCCGCACCCAGGATGATCAGGATGTATTCGAGGAGGAGGGAGGTCGCCTCCGGTTTCGCCACCGTACCGGCAAAATACTTCTCCACCACTTCAATGGAATTCTTGACGTAAGAGGGCATGACGAGCTGGAAGACACGTGCTATGATGGTGATGATGATCCCCAGGAAAAGCTTGAACCAATATTTCCTGAAATATTTATTGAGGTGTTTTAATTCTTTCATAGGGGGGAAAGCCCGCACTGTTTCTCTGAGCAAGGCAAAGATAGGAGTTTCGGCAGGAAAGAAATGTTATAAAAGCCATAAGATAATCCGTTCCCGGGAAGGTCATATCCGGAGAATTGTTATTTTTGCCATCGGTAAATTCTCTTTAAAGTTCTTTAAACATGCTTACGAGAAGGCAGTTGAGGGTGAAGGTCATGCAGTGCATTTATGCGATCACCCAGACGAAGGATGACTCCCTTGAAAAACAGGAAAAATTTCTCCGTGTAAGCATAGAGAACACCTATACCCTTTACCTTTTGATGTTGTGTTTGCTGAGGGAGATCCACTCCATGGCCGTGCACCGCCTGCAAATGGATTCCAAGAAATACCTCGCCTCAGATACGGACCAGTTCCCCGACAAGGAAAAATTTGTACAAAACAAGCTCCTGAGACAATTAGTGGAGAACCCTGCGCTGGACGAGGAATTGAAAAGGCGCAAGATCCGCGGCTGGTACCTCAATGAGGACTATGTCCGGATCATTTTCAAGGAGATCTTAAAGCACGATCTCTATCTGAAGTACATGATAAAGAGGGGGCGCTCCTTTGGGGAGGACAAGAACCTGGTGATCGACCTGTTCCGGGAAGTGATCGCGCCCAATGAAAAGCTGTACGAGTTTTTCGAGGATGACAAACTGACCTGGGTAGACGATATTCCTCTGGTGAATACATTTATTGTCAAGCAACTCAACGCCGTGAAGGAGGATTCGCCCCAGAAGTACTTCCTTCCCAGGTTGCTCAAGGATGAGGAAGACATGGACTTTGCGAGGAAGCTACTCTCAAAAACCTTGTTGCAAAACAAAGCCCTGGAGGAAGAGATACAGGGGAAAACCCCGAACTGGGACAAGGACCGAATCGCCGAGATAGATGCGATCCTGTTAAAGATGGCCATATGCGAGCTCCTGAATTTCTCTTCCATCCCTGAGAGGGTGTCCATCAACGAGTATCTGGAGATCGCCAAGGAATATTCCACCCCCAAGAGCAGTATATTTATCAATGGGATCCTGGATAAGCTCGTGAAGGAATACAAGGCCGAAGGAAAACTTAAAAAGAGCGGGCGGGGACTTCTGTAAGTATTTATTCCTTAATTTTGCAGCTGAATATTAAAATCTAGATCTATGAAAAGAGTTTTTGTCGCCCTGGGCGTAATCAGTATGATGGGCTTTGTATCCTGTAAGGAAAAGGCCTCCAGTAAAATTGAGACTGCCAATATTGAGGTGGCTGCAGAAAGGGATGCCGCCGCAAAAAACCTCCCGGTGATGACCTTTGAAAAGTCGGAGCACGACTTCGGGAACATCGAACAGGGAACGCCTCAGGAGACTGTATTCACTTTTACCAATACGGGTAATGCTCCCCTGATCATCACAAACGCTACGAGTAGCTGTGGGTGTACCATTCCCGAGTATCCAAAGAACAAACCGATCGCACCCGGTGAAACAGGTCAGTTACTGGTCAAATTCAATGGCTCAGGACAGAACCAGGTCACAAAGACCATAACCGTTTCTGCCAACACCGCAAAAGGCTCTGAACTGTTGCGTATCAAAGCATTTGTAAATCCAAAGAACGCGGCCAATACACTCGGGCCCGTAAAATAAATTTTAAAAAACTATTCCGGTATGAATGAGATAGGGAATTTCCTGCCTATGATCCTGATCTTTGTCGTGGCGTATTTCTTTATGATACGACCCCAGATGAAGAGGCAGAAAGATGAAAAGAAATTTGCCGCAGCGCTGAAGAAAGGGGACAAGATCGTCACCAAAAGCGGGATGCATGGAAAGATCGTGGATCTGAATGACAAGGATTTTTCCTGCATCATTGAGACTATGGCGGGCAGGCTGAAATTCGACCGTTCGGCTATTTCTATGGAGATGAGCAATAAGCTCAACGCAGACAAGAAATAATCCCCGGAAGATCTGAAACAATAAACCGGTATGCCTTTCATACCGGTTTTTTTATTCAATTAATTGCTTATGCCTTCCGGTACTTATCATTGATACTCACCCCGGCATGTATCATAGGGATGATCTTTTGAAGCCGCCTCAATTTGGTAGCCTCCTGTTTTGCCGTGGCTATATATTCACAGAATTCCCTTTGCTTGTAGGGAGAGAATTTCACAAAAGAGTCCCTTAAGGCCGGGTCTGCTTTCAAAGCCTTTTTCAAGAGTTCCGGTATCTCCGTACTTTTCCCGCTGTCCGGTTTCCAGACCAGCCCTTTCTTCTGATTTTCTACGGCCTCCTTTATATAGGAACGCACGATATCCGGATCGATCTCATCTGCAGAGGTAAACTTCCAGTGCCTCATGGCCTTGGTCTTGCCTTCCTGGGCATTCTCCAGTACTTTTTGAGGATCCTTGAGGAAGCACCCATGGAAGAACCAGATCCCGAAATGCGATGTAAAAGCGTGGATACCCAGAACGTTCTTATCCTTTATGGTGTAGACAGGTCCATTCCATTTATAGGCCTCCTCCATACCGGTTTCCAGGGCCAATTCCCGCAGTTGGGTCAGCCCTTCCCTGAAAGGATTTTCTTTCTGATAGTATGCATCAACCTTGTCTTTGCTCATGAGTTGTGCTTATGCCTTCTTCGCAGTAAGTTCACAAATTTTCACGATAACTTCAACCGCCTTCTCCATACTCTGTATGGGCACATACTCGTACTTTCCATGGAAATTATGGCCTCCTGCAAAGATGTTGGGGCAGGGCAGGCCTTTATAGCTGAGTTGGGAACCGTCCGTGCCTCCCCGGATAGGTTTGATAATGGGGGTAATGCCCAGTTGTTCCATGGCTTCCCTGGCGGTCTCGACGATGTGGTAAACCGGCTCCACCTTTTCCCGCATATTGAAATACTGGTCCTTCATCTTCATTTCGACCGCCTGGGGATAGCTTTGGTTGAATTCTTCCACAAGTCGCTTCAATAATTGCTTCCTGTCCTCAAATTTTTTCCGGTCGTGATCCCGGATGATCAGTTCCATGGAAGCGTGTTCTATACTGCCCTCCAGGTGGTGGACGTGAAAAAAGCCCTCCCTCCCTGAGGTCTTCTCAGGAACTTCCTCCCTGGGCAGGCGGGAGGCGAGATCCGTGATGATGCCGATGGCATTCACCATCTTGTTTTTCGCATAGCCCGGATGTACGCTTTTTCCCTTGGCTGTGATCTTTGCGCTGGCCGCGTTGAAATTCTCGAATTCGAGTTCCCCCACCTGGCTTCCGTCCATCGTATAGGCCCATTCGGCCCCGAACAGGTCTACGTCGAAATGGTGGGCACCCCTGC
>NZ_JBFGBM010000188.1:0-4914 GCF_041567615.1 Muriicola sp. | reverse complement strand
CCTAAAGAACGGGTGGAAAAAAAGGACTGGGGCCGATTCATCCTCTGTTCCTGTTTTGGGATGGCCATCAATATGCTGGCCTTCTTTAAGGGTCTAGACCTCTCGACCCCCATCAACAGTGCCGTATTGGTAACAACTACGCCCATCATCGTTGTGGTCTTGTCAGCATTCTTGATCGCCGAACGAATCCGGTTGACTAAAGGGATCGGCATCATTATCGGATTGGCTGGTGCACTGGGGCTGATCTTTTACGGGCAGGAGATGCGACAGGATGCCCCGAACATCCCGTTGGGAAATATCCTCTTTCTGGTCAACTCCCTGTTCTTTGGACTGTATCTGATCCTGGCCAAGAAGCTGGTAGAGAAGTACCACCCCTTTACCCTGATGAAATGGCTATTCCTGATCGGGATATTCTTGAATGCTCCTTTGGCCCTGCCCGAATTCCTGGAGATCTCCTGGAGCACCCTGCCGGGAGAGGCCCTTTGGGGAATTGCCTTTGTGGTGTTGGGCACCACCTTCTGCACTTACCTCTTCAACGCCTTTGCCCTAACTCAGTTAAAGGCTTCTACCGTCAGTGCCTTTGTCTACGTACAACCCCTGGTCGGGATCCTGTTCGCAGTCCTGAGCGGAAAGGATCAGCTGAGTCCTGTGAAGATCGCCTCAGCATTACTGGTGTGCCTTGGCGTATATCTGGTAAGCAGGAAGCCTAAGCCAGATCCTTCGGTAGTTTCCTGAATTTTCGGGTGTCTTCCTTGGTGAGGATCCTGAAATCAGGGGATCGCTCGAAATGCATGAATTTGTCCAGCAATTCTCCCTCCAGGCCGATGAGTTTTCGGGTTTCCAGGCTGATCCAGCCACCCATCATCTCGCAATGCGCCACATTCTTACCATCTGCAGTGTAAAAGTTATGGTGGAATTCAAAGAACATCCCGTCTTCGCTCATTCCTGCTACCTCGACAGAAACCTTTATCGGCTTACCGGGGAAGACCTCTTTGAAGTAGTACATGTGCTCGTAGAAGACCACCGGACCTATGTGATGCTTTACCAGGGTTTTGTGATCAAATCCCATTTCCATCAGAAAGGCCATTCGGGTATGACTCATAAAGTTCGTATAAGCACTGTTGGCCATATGCCGATTGGCATCCAGATCGCTCCAGCGGACTTCAAATTCCTTGGAATAGGTCATCTCTCCTTTATTTTCAGGCTTCAAAAATACCATTGTTTTCTTTGAACCCCGGGAGGATTGCAAAAAAATTAATCCCTATTTTTAGCCCTTAAACCCTTTAGATGAATACAAAACCTGCCTTTATCGAATCCCTTTCCCTGCCGGCAATAGCAGCTCCTATGTTCCTGATCTCCGGTCCTGCACTTGTAATAGAATGCTGTAAAAACGGCATCGTCGGCACCTTCCCGGCATTGAACCAGCGTACAAGCGAAGGATTTGAGCAATGGCTCGTAGAGATCAAAGAAGCCCTGTCTGCCTATGAAAAGGAAAGCGGAAAAAAAGCAGCTCCCTTCGGTGTAAACCTCATCGTCCATCCTACGAATCCCAGATTGGAGGCCGACCTGAAAATCTGTATCAAACACAAGGTGCCCATTATCATCACCTCCCTGGGGGCTGTTTCCCAGCTGGTGAATGCGGTGCACAGTTATGGCGGACTCGTCTTCCACGACGTAATTAAGAAAAGGCATGCAGAAAAGGCTGCCGAGGCAGGTGTGGATGGACTGATCCTCGTCTCAGCCGGGGCAGGGGGGCACGCCGGGACGATCAACCCTATGTCCCTGATCGCAGAGGTCAAGAAATTCTACGATAAGACAATCATCCTCTCCGGCTGTATTTCTACCGGCCGGGATATCGCCTCCGCCATGCAAATGGGTGCAGACCTCGCCTATATGGGGACGCGATTTATCAATACCACGGAAAGCCAGGCTCCGGAGGCATACAGGGATATGATCATCGACGCCGGGGCCAGTGATGTAGTCTACACGGCCGCCATCTCAGGTGTGCATGCCAATTTTCTGAGTGCCAGCCTGAAGGCGGCCGGTATCTCGGAGGAGGACTTGAAAAAAGATCACAAAGTCGATTTTGGAAAGGAACTCGATACAGAAGCCAAAGCCTGGAAGACCATCTGGTCTGCCGGACAAGGGGTCACCACCGTCAAGGATGTGCTGCCGGTTAAAGAACTGGTGGGAAGGTTGAAGGCAGAATTCAGAGAGGCCATTGAAGCCCAATTATCTTTATTAGAGATATACCCAAAGGAGTAAAGACCTGTGTATATAAAACGCAATATCGGCTGGGGATTGATCATGCGGTTTGCGTGGAAGAACCTCATTTTCTTTTCTGTCTACGCGGGTATCATTTTCTATGCCTATCACTTCCTTTGGCTCGATTTTCTGGATATTCCGTTTCAACCCCTCACGGTGATAGGGATCGCCGTTGCCTTTTATATCGGCTTTAAGAACAGTCAGAGTTACGATCGGTTCTGGGAAGGGCGAAAGATCTGGGGAGGCATCGTGAACTACAGCAGGACATGGGCCATTCAGGTTATCAGTTTTGTCCAGACAAACGATCCGGATTCAGACAAACACGTACACAGGCAAATGATTTACCGCCATTTGGCCTGGATCAATGCCCTGAGGGTACAACTGAGACAACCCAAACCCTGGGCCATCAAAGCAAATGCCAGGGTAGAGAATTTACACAAGCGGCACAGAGAACGCAATGTCTCCTGCAAAGAGGCGAGTCCGTTCGTATCACCTGAAGAATACGCAGATCTCAATGATCGCGTTAATCCCGCGACACATTTGATCAAAAACCAGGCAAGACAACTGACAGTACTTAAAAAGAAAGGTGTTATAGACGGCTTCCAGGAAGACCAACTCCAATCGGTCCTGGAGGAATGCTTCAATTTGCAAGGGAAGTGTGAGAGAATCAAGAACACTCCCTTCCCAAGGCAGTACGGATATTTTTCCAAGATTTTTACCTGGATCTTTGTGCTCCTACTGCCCTTTGGCTTGTTGCATGTTTTTCGCACAGAGGATATGGGTGGTTCCAAAGAATGGTTTGAATTCCTGATGATCCCCTTCTCCGTACTGATCTCGTGGATCTTTGTCTCCATGGAGAGCATTGGTGATAACAGTGAGGATCCTTTTGAAGGGCGAATCAATGACGTACCTATGACGGCCCTGTGCAGGACTATTGAGATAGACCTGCGCGACATGCTGGATGAAAACGACCTTCCTGAGCCTGTACAACCCCAGGATAATATATTGTACTGATGCCCAACCTGCTTTCTGTCTATCAACCTCCGCTACTTTTCAGGAACGGACACGTATCTACGGTCTACTACGGCCTCTTCAGAAGGATCACGGACTTTGAACAGGAACGGGAGCGACTGGAACTTCCGGACGGGGATTTTATGGATCTCGACTGGAGTTATGCCCGGCGCAGAACAAACAAGGTGGTGATCCTGCTTCACGGCCTGGAAGGGCACGGTCAAAGGCCATATATCACAGGTAGTGCCAAACACTTCAACCTGGCGGGATACGACTGTTGCGCGGTGAATTTCAGGGGATGCAGCGGGGTGCCCAACCGTCTCTACCGCTCTTACCACTCAGGGGCGACGGAGGACCTGGAAGCTGTCGTAAATCATATTCTGAACACCGGGGATTACAGGCAATTATACATCAAGGGCTTTAGCCTGGGGGGAAATATGGTGCTGAAATACGCAGGGGAAGGCAGGCAGGTGCCGGATGCCTTGAAAGGGATTGTCGCGATATCCGCGCCCGTAGACCTCCACAGTTCCCTGAGGGCCCTTATGAGCTGGGAGAATATCCCCTATGCGAGGCGATTCAGAAAACACCTGGTGGAAAAACTCAAGGCAAAACAACCCCTGTATCCGGAACTCCTTCCAGACTCAGAGATCGAGAAAATCAAGACCTTAAAAGATTTTGACGATATCTATACTAGCAGGGCCCACGGTTTTACAGATGCCCTGGAGTATTACGCTCAATGCAGCTCAGGGCAGTTCCTGGACAACATCAGGGTAAAAGCCCTGATCATCAATGCCAAGAACGATTCCTTCCTGGGCCCGGAATGCTATCCGTACAGGGAAGCTGAGGCCAACGAACTGCTTTACCTGGAAGTGCCGGATTACGGGGGCCATGTTGGTTTTTACGATGTACAGAACATCGCATACACAGAAAAAAGGGCGTTAAAGTTTTTCGATGAAATCTAAGTCGTCCCGAATTTCATATCTTAGACATTCTAAAAAATAGAGGAAGCATGAAAAAAATACTACTGGTAACTGTACTCGGGTTTTTTGCCCTGAGCTGCGGTGAAAAAAAGGAAGAAAAGAAAGAGGGTTTTGAGATGAGCAGGACCAAGACCACCACTGCCACAGAAACCGCATCAGAAGGGGTGCCTGTAGATATGAACAACAAAGGGATAGGCCCAATTACCGAACTCACCTTCCCGGATGAGATTGATGCGGAAATGGCCGCCAGGGGTGAAGCCAAATACAATGCGATCTGCACGGCCTGCCACCTCCCCAATCAGCGGATGATCGGCCCGGCCCTTTCAGGTGTATACGAAAGACGCAGTCCGGAATGGGTGATGAACATGATGCTCAACCCAGATGGTATGCTCAGGGAAGATCCCATTGCTATGGCCCTTCTAAAGGAATACAACAACGCCATCATGCTCAACCAGAATCTTACCCAGGAAGAAGCACGAGACCTGGCTGAGTACCTGCGAACATTATAAGAGACATTCGGGAATCTTCCTGGTTTTAAACGCTGTCCCATGTCTATGTGACCATTGGACTGAACACCCATACAGGGAGGTATTACTTCTTCATTAGGTATCAGGCTTCATCTGTTGGAAGTACATTAAGTTTTCATGAGACATACTCT
>NZ_JBFGBM010000187.1:0-4917 GCF_041567615.1 Muriicola sp. | reverse complement strand
TCTACGTGGATATTCTTGGAGATGGTGAAGAGCCAGGTCTTGAATTCATAGGCCTCGTCAAAGGTTTGGATCTTGTCAAAGGCCCTGGAGAACGTTTGGATGGTAATGTCCTCCGCATCGTTCTCGTTTTTCGTCCTCCCGAGCTGAAAGTTGTACACTTCATTCCAGAAACGATCCAGTAATGAGCTGAAAGCCATCTGGTTGCCCTTTTTGGCTTTGTGAATCGTCTCCTTAAGTTGCTCGGGAGTGGTATTCAAAATGATGCTTTAGAATAGTGGGGAATTAGCCCCAGGGCGATCTGATTATGCGTTGGTGACTTCCTTTCTGCATTCCTGCTCTTCAGGCATTTTTCCGCACATCCCACAAGGTTCTCCACCCTTGTTCAGGAAGGGACTCTGACTGGCACAGGTACCTGCGAACTTTCCGTCTTTCTGAGTCCAGATCTTGATGGCGATCCCTGCAAAAGCAAGGGCCAGAAGGCCGATAGTCAGTAATACTAGCTTCATGAATTTCCTTTGTGCAAAGATACAAAAAATAAGCCCCCGGGATAGGGGGCGCTGTCTTTGAATATTTTCGGTAGCCTAGTAAGAAATATTAGCCACGATATTCTGAACTGTCGGACTGGTGTTTCCTCCTTCGGGTTCGATGGTGATATAGCTGATCGCATTTTCCCCGTAGGGCAGGGCGAGAAGCTTATCCTTATTCTCGATCTTTTTCATGATCCCCAGATTCACCATTTCACCGTTGACTTCGGCCCACATCTGATAACACTGGTCTTCCGGCAGGTTAGGAAGGTTCCTCACATTGATGTAGGACAGCTTCTTGACGGGGTTTACATAAGCGACTGCCTTCAGGTCACGGGCTTTATCATTGCCGTTTACAAAGTATTTCCGGGTCTGAGGGTTGTTAAGAACGATGAATTGATTGCGAACATCCTCCAATTGCTGTTTCATATCTGCTTCCAAGTTCTGGATGCGGTTGTTCACCAGGATATTTTCATCCTGCAGGGATTGGTTCTGGTTCCAGAAGAAATAGGAAGATCCCGCGAAGATAAACGCAGCCACACTGGCAGCAATGGCAAATCTCCTGATCTTCCTTCTCCCTCGGTCTTCTTTTCTGATCCTTTGCAGGATCTTCGCCTTCAGTCCTTCAGGGGAGGGCAGGGCATGCATCTTGACATAGGCTTCCAGGTTTTCCTGTAACTCCTCGTACTGCTTCCTCACCTCTGGGTACATGACGATATATCGTTCCACCCTGGAAGTTTCTTCCCTGGAGGTAGCTCCCAGGAGGTATTTCTCCAGAAGGTCGGTTTCCAAAAAGAGTTTAATCTTATCTTTCATGACTTCAGAATTAAAAGGATCAACATCACCAGGGAATTCCCGTAAATCTTACCGAGCTCTCTCAGGCCGATCTTAAGTCTTGATTTGATCGTACCCAAAGGGATATTCAGTTCATCACTGGCCTCCTGTTGCGTCATACCTTGAAAAAAAAGGGCGTCCAGCACTTCCTGGTATTTTTGCTCTATCTTTCCCAGGTTTTCTCTGACGTCCAGGAATTCGGGCCTGATGTCGTCAACACCTACCTTATATACGTTGGAAACGTCGAGTTGGATTTCCTTGTCGGATTTTGTCTGCAGACTGCGAAGCTTGTCTATAGCGGTGTTTCGGATGATCCTGAAAAGCCAGGTGAAGAGTTTGGCCTTGGCGGGGTCATAGGTATCCGACTTCCTCCAGATCTTCACAAAACTCTCCTGCACGATATCCTGGGCGAGTTCTTCGTCCTTGACCACCTTGAAAGCCACACCGTAGAGGGTGTCTCCGTAATGGTCGTATAGGAGTGAGATCGCCTTTTCATCCCGTTCCTGCAAAAGCTCTACAATGTGTTTCTCAAGGAGTATGCTCATGGGTCTGGTGAGATAAAAAAACGACTTTAGGGGCATCCAAAACAGTCATTTTCCTCGTATATAGTGAGAATGCTAATTTATTAAATTGATTCTTAACTCTATGGAATCTGGCATTTAATTAGACAAATGTGCAACTGGTTATTGCCCATTTGGTTTTTGGTTAGTTTGGTTTGAAATAGCCCCCGGCAGTCTTTGTTCGGGGGTTATTTTTTGTTTGAGGGGAGTATCTCTAAAGTATATTCACTTCCGGTTCTATAGAGATCCCAAACGTATCCCGGACCTCCGTTTGGATTTTTTTGGCCAGGTCTAGTATCTCCTTGCCGCTGGCATGTCCGTAATTGACCAGGACAAGTGCCTGGTGCTCATGTACCCCGGCATCCCCAACTCGCATGCCTTTGAACCCGCAGGTATCTATAAGCCAGGCTGCAGGGATCTTTACCTCTTTCTCTGAGATGCTGTAGAAGGGAACCTGCTCGTATTTCTTCTGTATTTCTGCCAATTTACCCTTATCTACCACGGGGTTTTTAAAAAAACTGCCACTGTTGCCCAGGATAGCGGGATCGGGTAATTTTCGCTGCCTGATCCTGATCACGGCGTTCGAGATATCTGTAATCGTGGGATGCAATACATCCGCTCCCTCCAGTTCATCGGCTATGGTTCCGTATTCGGTTCTGAGTTGATGTTCTCCGGAAGTGAGCCTGAGCGTAACGGAGGTGATTACAAACTTGCCCTTTCCTTCCTGCTTAAAGAAAGATTCCCGGTATCCGAACCTGCAATCCTCAAGGGAGAACAGGCGTTTTCTTCCTGTGGCGACCTCCACGGCCTCGCAACTGACAAAACTGTCTTTAAGTTCTACCCCGTAGGCTCCGATATTTTGGATAGGAGCACTTCCCACACTTCCCGGTATGAGCGACAGGTTTTCGAGTCCGCCCAGGTTCCTCTCCAGGGTCCAGAGCACCAGGTCATGCCAGTTCTCACCGGCCATGACCCTGATCAGGGTATGGGTTCTGCCTTCTTCCAGGATCTCCTTGCCCATCAGTCCGATGTGGATGACGAGTGCGTCAATATCTCCGGTGAGGAGTATATTGCTTCCACCCCCGAGGATGAGTTTCTCGGGGTAGTTCTCCTGTTCCAGGACCCACACCAGCTCCTCTACCGTGGTCACGTGGACAAAAAAACGCGCCTTGGCGTCTATTCCAAAGGTATTATAGGGTTTCAGGGAAACATTTTCCTGTATTCTCACGCTGAGGGATATTGTTTTAGGGCTTCTTTGAGGATGGCAACCGCCCTGATAAGACGGTTCTTCTCAAGGACGTAGGCGATCCTGATCTGGTTCCTGCCCAGTCCTTCAGTGGCGTAAAACCCGGCTGCCGGTGCCACCATGACCGTCTGCCCGTCGAGCTGGAATTTTTCCAGCAACCACTGGGCGAAGTCGTCTGCGTCTTTTACAGGCAATTCCACCATGCAGTAGAAAGCTCCCTGCGGCCTCGCCACCCGTATGCCTTCTATGTGCGAAAGTTCCCTGAGAAGGACGTTCCTCCTTTCTGTGTACTCCTCGATGACCTCGTCGAAATAGCTCTGGGGTGTTTCCAGGGCAGCTTCACTGGCGATCTGCGCATAGGTTGGCGGAGAGAGCCTGGCCTGGGCGAATTTCAGGGCCGTAGTGATCACAGCCCGGTTGCGGGTGACAAGGAAACCGATACGGGCACCACACATACTGTATCTTTTGGATACGGAATCTACCACAATACTGTGCTCCTCCAATCCCGGCTCCTGCAGAATAGAGTAGTGCTGCAGACCGTCATACGCAAATTCCCTGTAGACCTCATCCGACACCAGGAAGAGGTCGTGCTTTTTCACCAGGGCCGAAAGTTTCTCAATTTCCTCCTTCTTGTACAAATAACCCGTTGGGTTTCCCGGATTGCAGATCAGGATGGCACGGGTCCTTGCGGTAATGGACTTTTCAAACTCTTCTATGGGCGGCAGGGCAAAATTGTCCTCTATCCTGGAGATTATGGGAACTACTTTTACCCCGGCAGCCACCGCAAAGCCGTTGTAGTTAGCGTAAAAGGGCTCCGGGATGATCACTTCGTCTCCGGCATCGGCAATGCTGCCCATCACAAAGGAGAGAGCTTCAGATCCGCCTGTCGTCACAATGATGTCCTTATGGGAGACTTCAACCTGGTGTTTGGCGTAATAGGCAGCCACTTTTTTACGGTACTGGTCCGTACCTTCTGTACGGCTGTAGGAGAGCACTTCTACATCGCTATTCCTGACCGCATCCAGGGCGACCTGGGGGGTTTTTATATCGGGCTGGCCTATGTTGAGGTGGATCACATCCACCCCCCTTTCCTTCGCTTCTTCTGCATATGGGACCAATTTACGGATGGGGGATTCCGGCATAGCTCGCCCCTTTTTGGAAATTACTGGCATGTACCTAATTTTCCGCAAAAATGGGAAATACTGGCGGACAAAACAACAGGTTTGGTCTAATCTTCAGGAATTTATGTTATGTTAAATCTGAAGCAACCAAATGATAAAATTTGTACCTTAAAGGGTGTATATCAAAGTTTTAGGCGAATGAAATCCCGGATCTTTATCCCCTTGATCCTCCTTTTGTGCATTTCCTGCGTTGGAATGGCACAAAAATTTCAATTGCCTGAAGGGACCAAATTCCAGAAAGTCAATTTCCAGCTTATCAATAACCTGATCGTCATGCCCCTGGAGGTCAATGGGGCTAAATTGAATTTTATACTGGATTCCGGGGTGAGTAAACCCATTCTCTTCAACCTTTCTGATCAGGATTCCATCGAACTCAGGAATGTTTCCGAGATCACCATTAACGGACTGGGTGCAGGGGAGCCCATCAAAGCGCTGAATTCCCAGGGGAACCATTTCAGGATCAAGAAGATCACCAACAATAACCAGCAGCTTTTTGTGGTGCTCGACAGGGATATCAATTTCTCGCCAACCTTAGGTATACCCGTACACGGTATCATCGGATTCGACCTTTT
>NZ_JBFGBM010000186.1:0-4992 GCF_041567615.1 Muriicola sp. | reverse complement strand
CAAGGAAGATATTGATGGGAGCATGGTACGACAGGTATATTACGAGGAGAAAGATCTGGACCGTATCATCGAGTACTGCGAGAGGGACGTGATCACAGTGGCACAGGTGCTCCTCAGGCTGAAGATCGAACCTCTCCTGGAAGAAGAGGAGATCCTGAAAGTTTAGTCATTGCCTTTTTTCCTATACCTCAACTGGACGTAGACCGGGAAATGGTCGCTGTGCCCGCCCAGGTATTTTTTTCCTACATAGGTCCGGAAAGGGATGCCTTTGTAACGCCCGTGCCACTCTTTCAGGAGGTGGTCGTCAAAGATGCGGGCATGGGCAAAGCTGTGGTGGCCCGCGGCACGGTCAAAAAAGGTCTTTGACAGCAGGATCTGGTCGAACAGGGACCAGCGGTTCTTGTAATTGGCACTCCCGCTGTTGGCTGTATGCAATACTTCCATGGGGTTGTGCAGGTCGGCCTGATCGACCAGGCGCCTTATACTCTCATCGGCAGGTCCGTCATTGAAATCCCCCATGATAATGTAGTTGGGAGAGGTAGCATCATTTTCGATGCTTTGCATTCCCTCAAGGATGGTGTTGGCCGCCTTTATTCGCTTGTAGGCCGTAGCCGTATCCCCGTCCCGTCGGGAAGGCCAGTGGTTCACAAAGACGTGCATCTCTTCCCCGTGCAGCTTCCCCTTTACATAGAGGATGTCGCGGGTGGCATCCCGCTTTCCGTCCGTGTTGTTCACATGGAGGGGGATCCTTTTGGAGGAGGTAACTGAGAAATGGGCCGGATGGTAGAGGAGGGCAGTATCTATGCCTCTTTCATCCGGGGAGTCGTAATGCACAAAACGATATCCCTTTTTTCTCAGGGCCTGCATGCCCAGGAGGTCGTGGATCACCTTCTTGTTCTCCAGTTCGGCCAGGCCTACCAGGACAGGGGGATGTGCACTGGTCTTTCCCCCAAGGCGGGAGATGGTCCGGGAGAGTTTCTTGAGCTTATTGCGGTAGCGTTTGGGCGTCCATTTCTTAAACCCTTTGGGCGTAAAATCATCGTCCAGCTTGTGGGGGTCATCCCGGGTATCAAAGAGGTTTTCCAGGTTATAGAAGGCGATGGTGCAAACGTCTTCCTGCCGTTTCCCGGGAAAGAAGGTAAAGGCCATATCTCAGCATTTGATACCCAAAATACGAAATCAACTTTGGTAATCAGCCCTGACAACTGCCTTATGCAAAACGCTGGTAAAGTACCAGGGCCAAGCCCAGGAGGAAAAGGCTCGTGAAGATCACTTTATTGTACCTGGCTAGCCATTCCGGGAGGAAAATATCGAAGTTGTGCCTTTCGGAATCCGAATATCTTCGTGCCAGGACGGTAAGAGGACAGTACATTTTAAAAAGCAACAGGACGAGTCCCTCACCGACGATGATTCCGATCCCAATCCATGTATAGATGGTCACTCGCCCTGTGATCCCGCAGTACAGGATATAAAAGATAATCCCAACAAAAATTGCCCAAATCAGGGTATGAGCAATTTTAATCAGAAATAATTTATTTTGATTTACGATCATTGGATTTTTAAGTCTAATCCATTTTTATCGACAGTTCATTTTCAATAGCCTCGATCAACCTCGATGTTCTTTGAAGAAGGTCCGTGTAATATACGTCCTTGAACACAGAATGCTTATCCCCGTACAAAGAAGCAGATTGTATGTTAAAAAGGAATCGCAGGGTTTTGGGATCATTGATATACCCCCATTGGCCAGGATCTCTCAAGACCTCTTCGGGGGGTTTGATCCCTGAATAGAACGTACTGTGGCCGAAGGGAAGCCTGGCCAGAAAGCTGGCGCTGAATTCATTGAATTCCGTGATGTGTTTAGAAGCCTTTTCATATTCCCTGTAATGGGAGATGATCTGGTTCTTGAGATCCTTATTCTTAAAAATATTCAGATTTCCCGAATTGAGAAGCTCACTGTAGGTCACATTCTGGGCGATAAAGTTTTCTGAATCCCAGCTGATCAGTCCGACTACCTCCAGATATTCCTCATAGGACCTTTGGGTGTCATAGGCCCTGATGAGGTAAGACCTGTGCCTGTCAACCAGGACCTCGTATTGTTTTACCTTCACAGAAAAGTTCAGGGAGTCCTGTTTCAGGTCCACCAACAGGCCCCTGAGGAATTCGATCTCCATCTTCTCCCTTTTCTCGGCTTCATTCCAGTCATTGACTTGGAGCGCGATCAGGATCCCGATCACGACCAGGAGAATCTCTCCCACGGCATAAGCCAGGTAACGGGATACCTTACCGGAATCGAGCAGGTTTTTTCTTATCCGTTTAAAGTAGATTAACATGGTTGGTTATTGTTCTAAAAAGGTACAAAATTTTGAAGAGGACCGGTTCTCTTTTTATGCTCCACCTAAAACCATTCGCCGAACGAAAATGTCCATTCACCTCTACCTGATTGCCATTGGTCTTTCCTTTACCGAATTTCTTGCCAGGCCGTGCTATGTTTCCGGGCTCAACATGAAGGCATCCAGGGTATGCCCGGTTGATTTCTTAATTTTTCAAAACTAAAAATCGTTATGTACGGATTAGTGAACAAAGCGGCCCAGGATTTTGTGATCGAGGGCCATGGCGAAGAGGTTTGGCAGATCATTAAGACGAAGGCGGGGGTCGATGAGGTGGCTTTTGTGAGTATGCAGCCCTATCCAGATGAGATCACCTACAATATCGTAGGGGCCGCTTCCGAGCATCTGGGCGCAAACCCCGATGATATCCTGGAAGCTTTTGGGCAATACTGGATCAAATTCACCATGGAGGAAGGGTATTCTCACGTACTGGATCTAGCTGGGCGTACTTTTCCGGAATTCCTCAATAATTTGAACAATATGCACGCCCATATCGCACAATCCTTCACGGAATTAAAACCCCCCACGTTCTTTTGTGAGACCATCGATGCCCATACATTCAAGTTTGAATATCACACGGAGCGCCCAGGGCTGGTTCGGTTCGTCAAAGGGCTGCTGTTAGGCCTGGGAGAAAGATTTAAAATCACTGTAGGTGTGGAATACATCGGAACGATTGACGGGAATGAGAACAGTCATGAATACAGAGTCACCTATAACTCCTGACCCCGTTGAATCCGGCCGACAAAATATCCCTCTTTAGTAATCCCTCCATCATGGATGATCTGTTTCCGTTCTTCATTATCATCGACCGGGAAATGTCTGTGTCTGCCATGGGAAGATCCATGTCAAAATTGGGGTTGATCAATGAAGGAGACCATTTTTTTGACCACTTTACCATAGAAAGGCCGCTTCAAACCCGGTCTTTCTCTGAAATTAAGAGGCAGACCAGATCGCTCTTTATCCTGAAGATGAAGGAGGAAATTGCACTAAAATTTCGCGGTCAGATGTACTACGATGAATCGAATGACCAGGTGGCCTTTCTCGGGAGCCCACTGATCAATTCTTTTGACGACCTGCAGGGGATTGACCTCAGCTTAAACGATTTTGCGCTTCACGACAACATTAACCAGTTCCTGTTTACAAATCAAATGCTGCTCTCCTCCTTGAAGGACTCAAAAGAAATAGAGCTGAGGTTAAAAGAGATGAATCAGAACTTAAAACAAAAAAATGAAGAGTTGCAGGATATGGCGTATATCCTGTCGCACGACCTGAAATCTCCCATAAGAGGGATTCTGAGCCTTGCCGAATTTATGCAGGAAGACATAGATCAAAACCGCCTGGACGAATTACCTTTTTATGTAAACACGATCAAGGAACGTACCATCCGAATGAATAAATTGATCGATGGTGTTCTGAACTTCAGTAAAATCGGGATCGAAAAGTCCAAAAAGGAAGTGATCGACCTCAATGAATTGGTTCATACGGTATTTGCGGATTCGGTATCTCGTCAAGGATTTAAATACGAGATCAAATCCACACTTCCCACGATCCACAATGTGCGGGTATTGTTCGTGCAGCTTTTTTCCAACCTGATCAGCAATGCCGAGAAGCACAACGACAAGCCACAAGGCATGATCGCTATTGACTACCGCGAACTGCCTGAAATCTATGAGTTTTCCATATCAGATAACGGTCCCGGGATCTCCGAAAAATATCACAAAAAGATCTTCAAGTTGTTCCAGACCCTGGATTCGGACTACAAATTAGAGAATACTGGTGTAGGGCTTTCCATTGTGAAAAAAATAATCACGTTGTTAGGCGGCTCCATACGAATAGAATCCACCATAAATAAAGGAACCACCTTTATCATAGGAATCCCTAAAAATTAGCGTAGCATGTGTTGTTGAAGGTGTATTGAGAAAGGAGGAATTAAGCCTTTCCTTACATTTCTTTTATGACCCTGCACGGATTCCCGTAGGCCAGGACATTGGCCGGGATGTCTTTGGTCACCACGCTCCCGGCTCCTATGGTCACGTTATCTCCTATCGTGACCCCTGGAAAGATGACCGTATTCCCACCTATCCAGACATTGTCCCCTATGGTCACCGGTTGGGACGCCGTGAGGTAACGGGTATCCTTGCCCTTGCCTATGATACGCTCCGAAGCTTTCAGGGGATGGGTGGCCGTGTAGATCTGCACATAGGGGGCGATAAGGCCATTCCTGCCGATGCTGATCTTGTTATTGTCCAGAAAAATGCAGTTCGTATTCACAAAGGTGTTGTCCCCGATGGAGATATGCTCCCCGTAATCGCAGAAAAAGGGGGCTTCTATCCAGACCCCGGTACCTTTCTGCGCAAATAGCTCGCCCAGGATACGGTCCCGCTCTTCCAGGTTTTCGGAATCCAGGGTGTTGTACTGCTGCAACAGCTTCCGCGCCCGGTGGTAGGCCTTGAGCAATTCGGTGTCCCGGGAATCATAGGCCTGCCCGGCCAGCATTTTTTGTTTTTCGGTCATACCTTCTATCAGATCTTTCGTAAGCAGCGGATCATTGGCTTTCCAGATGCTCAATTTCAGTGTCGATCTCCGACATCAATTCAACGATTCT
>NZ_JBFGBM010000185.1:0-5015 GCF_041567615.1 Muriicola sp. | reverse complement strand
CTCTCCTTCCCCATGGACGCCTCCATCGCGGCCACAGGGACGGTGAACGAGGGAAATACTTCCACCTCCCTGGGATTAAAAGGCATCCCCGCCCTGGCAGAAGAGATCCAGATCGCAAGGGATCTGTATATACTGGAATACACAGGGGGAAAATTGCACATCCCTACGATATCGACTTCAGGGGCCGTCGCCCTTATAGCAGAAGCAAAAAAGAAAGGGCTGGATGTGACTTGTAGTGTCGCGATCCACAACTTATATCATACCGATGAAGTGCTACACGACTTTGACACCCATTTTAAGGTGATGCCCCCACTGCGGACCTCCAAAGACAGGGAGGCCCTGCGCAAAGGATTGAGAACGGGGGTGATCGATATGGTCACCTCAGACCATATACCCATCGACATAGAAGAGAAACGCGTTGAGTTCGACCGGGCTGCTTATGGATCCATCGGACTTGAATCTTCTTTCGGGACCCTGAATTCCATTTTCGGTCCGGATAAGACGGTGGATTTCCTCACATCCGGTCATGAGCGGTTTGGTCTGGATTCGCCGGTCATCAAAGAGGGCGAGCCGGTAAGCCTTAGTCTCTTCAACCCCGAAGGAGACTATGTGATTACCAGGGAAAGCCTGGAATCGACCTCCAAGAACAGTATGTACATAGGCAGGAAAGCTAAGGGCAGGGTGTACGGAAGTGTTACCGGGCCGCAGGTTTTTCTTAAAAAATGAATATTGACACATCATGGAGGAGCAAGTCATTAAGGAAGGAAAAACCACGGCAATAGTAGCCTACATGACCATGTTGGGCGCGTTGATTGCAATCACCATGAATCTCGAACCCAAAAATGCGTTTGCCAGGTTTCACGTGAGACAGGCTTTTGGCATCCACCTCGTATTTCTCGGGGTTGCCCTGTTCCTGAGTGTATGGTTTTTCAAATACGCCCTCCTCGCACTCTATGTGTTTTACTTCATTATGTGGCTCTATGGCTTCCTGGGGGCCATAGGCGGTAAAACCCATACCATGCCGGTGATAGGAGTGTATTTTCAAAAATGGTTTACTTTCATTCAATAAGATGACCACCCACCATCTCAGCCTGGAACACCTGGTAAGGCCGCCTGTTACAAGTGCGGTCAAGGCCCCTGCTGTATTTCTTTTCCACGGATACGGGAGCAATGAGGAAGACCTGTTTTCCTTCGCACCTGAATTGCCTGGGGAATTGTGTGTCATCTCTGCCCGGGCTCCCCACTCCCTCCCCCCCTATGGATTTGCCTGGTACCATATTGATTTTGATGCTAATTTTGGGAAATGGAGCGATACAGCTCAGGCTCGTGAGTCCGTTGGGAAAATGGTGCACTTTATAGAGGAAGCCATCGATGCCTATGCCCTTGATCATACGCGTATTACACTTCTGGGCTTCAGTCAGGGAACCGTACTGAGTTTTGCCCTGGCCCTTTCCTATCCGAATATGATCCGGAACGTGGTAGGGTTGAGTGGATACATAGACGAGAATATTCTTGTCGATGGCTATCAGGACAAAGATCACCGTCATCTTAAGATGTACGTGTCACACGGACAATTTGATCCTGTAATCCCTGTTTCCTGGGCCACAAAGACACCTCCCATCCTGGAACGTCTGGGCATACCATATACTTTCGAGGAATTCCCTACGGGTCACGGTGTTTCCAGGGAAAATTTCTACGCCATGAGCGCCTGGCTCAACCAGCATTTTTAAAGGCTCCGGGTATAGAGCAGGTGGTCCAGGAGGGTAAAGTCTACTGAAAGGTCATCTTTAAGCTCATATTCTATAAAGAGCTCTCCCCAGAACCTGCCATCCGAAAAATCAGCGATGATCCACTTGTGATTCAGGACGTTGATCTTGTTGATCTTAAAGTTGCTTTCCATTCCCTCATAGGGAACCAGGGGATTATCTCCTTTGGCTTCGTTGGTCTCCAGCAGTTTGTCTGCAACATAACGAGCCGGGTCTTTCAGGGATAGATGGTCGTAATACGCAAGGGCATCATCATTGTTCTCCAGCGAAAAATACTGCAGATCGAGCACTTTGAGCCTTGAGCTCCTCAGGGAATCTTCCAATTGGCTGACCTGCGCTTCCAGGGATGTGATCTTTTCATCCTTAACTTCTGCCTGAGCGGAATAACTGACATAGATATACAGGGCGATCAGGGATGAAAAAATAAACAGGTATAAAAATATTCTCGCTTTCATCAATTGAGGTTAATCGTTAAATTATCATAGGCCAGGTGGACGTTCTCAGGAAGGCTGTTCTCCACTTCGTCGTGAAAACCCAACAGGTGGCTGATGTGGGTAAAGTAGGCCACTTGGGGCTCTACTTTTTCCACAAAGGCTAGGGCTTCTTCCAGATTAAAATGGGAGTGATGGGGTTCTATTCTCAATGCATTGACTATTAATACTTTAACCCCTTTTATCTTTTCTATTTCTTTATATTCTATGTTCTTGACGTCTGTAAGGTATGCGACGCCTCCTATACGATAACCGAACACCTGCAAACGGTTGTGGTATGCCTCGATGGGAATGGCCTGCATGTTCCCCACTCGAAAAGGTTTGTCGTTTTCGACCACATTGACCTTGACCGCCGGAGCTCCCGGATAGCGGTCCTCATCAGAGAAGATATAGTCGAATCTTTTTCTCAGGTTGTTAATTACACGCTGGTGGGCATAGATCGGGATATCGCCCTGCCTGAAAAAGAAGGGCCTGATATCATCAATACCTGCCGTGTGATCTGCGTGTTCGTGGGTAAAGAGAATGCCGTTGAGTTTCCTGACCCCTGTCCTGAGCATCTGCTGCCTGAAATCGGGGCCACAGTCGATCACAAAGTTGTAATCTTCCCAGGAAATAAGCACAGATACACGAAGCCGTTTATCCTTGGGATTCTCACTCAGGCAGACCGGATGGGTACTCCCGATCACGGGGATCCCCTGAGAGGTTCCGGTTCCCAAAAAAGTCAATTTCAACGGCTCGTCTATTTTATTCAAATTTATGACTTATTTATTTAAAAGATGCCCCATTCTTATTAACTTTGAAGCGAAAATCCTGAGGAATGGCGTCCGTTTTAAATCAAGATCCCGCATTCGAAAATATTCCCTCCATCAAGGCCAAAACGCTGCGCATCAACTTGAACCCTGCGATCTATGGAACCTTTGCGGAAATCGGCGCAGGTCAGGAAACAGCCAGGCATTTTTTCAGGTCGGGAGGCGCCTCAGGTACCATTGCCAAGGCGATGAGCGCCTATGATAAGAATTTCAGCGATGCTATTTACGGCACCGAGAAGGACGGCAGGTATGTGACGCAGAGCCGCCTCAACAAAATGCTGAATCACGAGATGCAGCTGATGGAGGAGCGGATCAGCCGGGAGGATCACCCGGAACGCCTTTTTTTCACCTATGCCAATACGGTGGCCACTATCGATTTTTCTAAGCGGTACAAAGGGCACGGCTGGGTCGGGATCATGTTCCAGCTAGATCCCAATCAAAAAGAATACGACGAAATCATCCTCCACCTGCGCTTTAAGCAAAATGAGGCGCGACTGCAACAGGAGACACTTGGAATTGTAGGGGTTAACCTTATTTACGGGGCTTTTTATAAGTACAACAAGCCGAGGAAATTACTGAAATACCTGTACGACCATATCGATAAGGATACCGTGGAGATCGACATGGTAAACTTTTCAGGCCCCAACTTCAAGAACGTAGACAACAGGCTGATGAGCCTGCAGCTCATCAAAAATGACATGACGGACGCGGTGATGTTCGGGCCGGACGGCAACAACCTCCTTCCCGCGGCAGTCCTCTACAAAAAGAATATCCTGGCACTCCGGGGAAGTTTCAGGCCCGTGACCAAGGTCAACATGGACATGTTCCAGAAATCCTACGACATCTTTATCAGGGAACAGACCGTGGAAGAGGAAAATACGGTGGTCATGTTCGAAATCACCCTGGCCAACCTCAAGGCTTCCGGTGAGATAGACGAACAGGATTTTATGGACAGGGCTGAGCTGCTCTGCTCCCTGGGTCACACCGTACTGATCTCAAAATTCCAGGAATACTACAGGCTTGTTGAATACCTCGGCAATTATACAAAGGCCAGGATCGGCCTTACCATGGGCGTTAACAACCTGGTAGAGATCTTTGACGAGAAGTATTACAGACACCTTAGTGGGGGAATCCTGGAAGCATTCGGAAAGCTGTTCTTCAAGGACCTGAAAGTATACCTTTACCCCATGAAGAACCCAGAAACAGGTCAGATCATGACCAGCAATAACATCAAGGTTCACCCCCGTATGAAGGAACTTTACAAGTTCTTCAAATACAACGGGAAAGTTATGGATATCATAGATTACGATCCGGAGATCATGCACATCTTCTCCAGGGACGTGCTCAAGAAGATCATGAATGGGGAAGATGGATGGGAAGAAATGCTTCCCGAGGGGATCGCGGATATCATCAAGAAGAAAAAACTCTTTACACGGCAGGAGGTCCCTGAGAAACAAAATGTTTAAAAAAAACCCTGACGCTTGTCAGGGTTTTTTGTTATCTCCTTCAAAATCAGAGGATCTGGGCGGCGTGATCCTTGGTATTTACTTTGTCTATCACTTTTTCCACCACCCCTTTTTCATCGACGATAAAGGTCATCCGGTGGATCCCATCGTATTCCCTGCCCATAAATTTTTTGGGACCCCATACTCCAAACGCATCGATCACGGCATGGTCTTCATCGGCGAGTAAGGGAAATGGAAAATCGTATTTGTCACGAAAATTGGCCTGTTTTTTCTGTGAATCCTCACTGACCCCGAGGAGGGAGTATCCCTGCTCTTGCAGAGCCGAATAATTGTCCCTGAGATTACAGGCTTCTGCCGTACAACCGGGGGTATTGGCCCTGGGATAGAAAAAAACGATCAGCTTTTTCCCATCGTAATCGGAAAGCTTAATTTCATTCCCATCTTGGTCTTTTGAAGTAAATTGAGGTACTTTGTCCCCTTTCT
>NZ_JBFGBM010000184.1:0-5089 GCF_041567615.1 Muriicola sp. | reverse complement strand
GATCGAGGAGGTACTTCGTTCAGACAAAAAATTTTCCATGGATGAAATGATGGCCCTGCAGGTAGATTACCTTTCCCTCCCGGCCAGAACCCTGGTGCCTATGCTTTCCGGACTCCGGTTGAAAGGCCAGGCCGCAAAGGCACGGGATCGACTGCTTTCGTGGGATTTCAGACTGCTTCCCGAAAGTGTGGAAGCTGGGATCTATGTGGCTTTCGAACGGGAATTGCGGAAAAAGGCGGATGAAGAATTTATTCCGGATAAGGCCAAAGGGATCATAGGGGGAATTCAGTTAAAAAGAGTGATGGACTGGATCCAGGCTCCCGAAACCCGTTTCAAAGAACCTGCGATCAGGAGGCGGGACGAATTCCTCACCAAGACATTTAGGGCATCGGTTGAACACCTTAGGGAAACCCTCGGTGAGGATATGAACTCATGGCGCTATGGACAGGAAAAATACAAGCACGCCTATATCGTGCATCCGCTGGGAAGGGCCATCAGTAAACCATGGGCAGATTCCCTGAACCTGGGGCCTGTGCCCAGGGGAGGGAACGGATTTACCCCGGGTTCCACGGGCGGTAACAACCGCCAAAGCAGCGGGGCCTCGTTCCGGATGGTCATCAGTACGGGCGATTGGGATAAGGCTGTGGGGACCAATGGTCCCGGCCAGTCCGGCGACCCGGCCAGTCCTTTTTACGACAATCTGTTTAGGCCCTGGGCAGAAGACAGGTACTTTCCCGTATACTTTTCAAGGGAGAAGATTGATTCTGTGGCCGTGGAGAGGGTTAGATATATGCCGGACTAACAGATGGGTTTAAGGCCCGGTAAGTTCTGTGAACAGACTTTCCAGGTTCTTGTTCTTGCGGCTCAGCTGCAGGGTTTTCAGTTTGTTGTCATGGGCGAAGTCGAATACGGCCGGCCTCATATCCTCCGAATGGCTGAAGGTGATCTCATAGACAAATCCTGTTAGATTCTTCACATGAGTTACATGGGGAATTTTAAGCAGGAATGCCTCTTCTACCCTGTAATCAAATTCCACTTCAATGATCTGTTCTTTCCCTTCGCGTAGCTCCTTAAGGGTTTTGTCGGCTACCAGTTCCCCTTTATTGATGATCAATACCCTGTCGCAGACCGACTCCACCTCTTTCATGATATGGGTTGAAAGGAGGATGGTCCTGTCCTTTCCTATCTCCCGGATCAGCCTTCGGATCTCCAGCAGCTGATTGGGATCCAGCCCTGTTGTAGGCTCATCGAGAATGAGGACTTCCGGGTGGTGCAGGAGGGCAGCGGCCAGGCCTACCCGTTGGCGATACCCCTTGGAAAGCTGCCCGATCTTTTTGGCAGCTTCTTTTTCGAGTCCCACCTGCTGTATGCTTTCTGAAACTGCGCCTTTGGGCACGCCGTACAGCTCGGAAATGAACATCAGGTATTCCTTTACGTACATTTCGAGGTAGAGGGGGTTGTGCTCCGGGAGATACCCAATGCTCCTCTGTACCTGCCTGGCTTCGGTCATCACATCGTGGCCGTTCACCCAGGCCCTGCCTTCATCAGCACTGAGGTACGTAGTAAGGATCTTCATCAGGGTGGATTTCCCGGCTCCATTGGGCCCGAGGAAACCCACTACTTCACCCTTGTCTATCCTGAAGGAGACATTTTTCAGGGCGGGCTGTCCCTTATAGGCTTTGCTCAGGTTTTTGACTACGATCGACATGTGTTTGTTTTTCGCCCTAAAATTAAAGAAAGTGCACAGAATTTGCAGCTTATATCCCCGTGTTTTAGTGGATGTCTTTACTGGATCAAGATCAGGGAAAGGAAAATTATGCATAAGGAAGGATTGAAGAATTTTCATCAAATACACCACTTTGAAACATTTTTTACAGTTTTCTGGCCTAAAAAAGGCACAATGAAAAAAAAGAGATCCAAAATGTCGGATTCTCGATTTAATAATTACCTTAGCAGGAGTTTTAAACAAACGCAATGAAATTGAATACCTGGAACAGCTTTTATTTTTACTTCTTTTTTCAAAGGGGAAAGGGACTGTTGTAGCCAGGTGTGATACCGTATATATGAAGTCCCGTAGAAATCGGGACTTTTTTTTTTTGAATATCAGCCGTGAAGAAACGAATCGCCATTCAGGGAATTAAGGGGTCTAACCACCATCAGGTGGCCCATGAATATTTTGGTCAGGACATAGACCTGGTGGAATGCCTTTCCTTCCACGGCCTGGTAGATGAACTCCTTGCCGGCAATGCTGATAAGGGTGTCATGGCCATTGAAAATTCCATAGCAGGATCTATCATCCCGAACTACGCCCTGGTCTATGAAAACGGACTCCACATCATCGGGGAGCACTACCTCAACATCCACCACCACCTGATGGGGCTGAAAGGCCAAAAGCTCTCCGATCTGCGAGAAGTGCGTTCGCATCCCATGGCCTTGCTGCAATGCCGGGAATATCTCAAAACCCAGCCACATATCAAGATGGTGGAGGATGTGGATACGGCTGAGACCGCAAAACGAATACAGGAGGGCCGGTTAACCGGGATAGCCGCCATTGCCCCCAGAGTGGCAGCAGAATTGTACGACCTGGAGATCATCGCCCCGGAGATACAGACCATCAAGAACAACGCCACGCGGTTCATCATCGTGAAAACCACGAATAAGGAATTGCCCAGGGAGACCATCAACAAGGCATCCCTCAGGTTCCTGACAGACCATAAAAGGGGCAGCCTGGCCACGGTCCTGAACGTGATGAGCGATTGCAACCTTAACCTGACCAAAATCCAGAGCCTGCCGATCATCGAAACACCGTGGAAGTACGCTTTTTTCGTGGATGTGACCTTTGAGGAGTACGAACATTTCGAAAAGGCAAAATCCCTTCTGAAGATCATGTCTGAGGATTTCAGGGTTTTGGGGGAATACAAAAATGTGAGGATATGATAAGCACAGCAGACAGGCTCAATACGGTCGAGGAATACTACTTTTCTCGCAAGCTGAAGGAGGTCAGGGGCCTGGCAGCTGCCGGTCGCCCCATCATCAACATGGGGATCGGCAGTCCGGACCTTGCACCTTCGGATGACGTGCTTCTTACACTCAGGGATGCTATTTCAGACAATGGTGCCCATCAGTATCAGAGTTATCAGGGATTGCCGGAGCTAAGGCGGGCCATAGCCGATTTTTATATGGACAAATTCGGGGTCTCCACGGATCCCGAAACGGAGATTCTTCCTTTGATGGGCTCCAAAGAAGGCATCATGCATATCAGCATGGCCTTTCTCAATCCCGGGGACGAGGTCCTGATCCCGGACCCCGGATACCCCACCTACCAGGCTGTTACCCGTCTGGTTGGGGCAGAACCCAGGCCATACGCACTAACCGAAGAGGATGGGTGGTTTCCGGACCTGGGGCAACTCGCCAAAGAGGACCTGAACAAGGTAAAACTCATGTGGGTGAGCTACCCTCATATGCCCACCGGGGCCACGGCAACCAAAGAGCAATGGCAGTCCCTTGTCGATTTTGGTAAGAAGCACAATATCCTGATGGTCAATGATAATCCCTATAGTTTTGTGCTGGGCTCAGACCCCAGAAGTATCCTGCAGGCTGAGGGTGCCAGGGAGGTGGCCCTGGAACTTAATTCCCTGAGCAAGACCTTTAATATGGCAGGCTGGAGAGTGGGGATGGTCCTTGGCAATGCAGCACATATCCAGGCGGTGCTTAAGGTTAAAAGCAATATGGACTCGGGCATGTTCTACGGGATCCAGAAAGGAGCGGTTGCTGCCCTGAAAAGCGGGAAGGCATGGTTCGAAAAACTGGATAGCATTTACAATGAGAGAAGGGAGCATATGTTCCGCCTGGCCAGCCTGCTGGGATGTACCTATGATCCTGGGGCTGTGGGCATGTTTGTCTGGGCGCGTTTGCCGGAAGGTGCGCCCCGATCGGAGGAATTCATAGATAAGCTTTTATACGAGAAGGATATTTTTGTGGCCCCTGGGACTATTTTTGGCGAGCAGGGAGAAGGGTATATCAGATTCTCCCTTTGTGTGAAGTCGGAAAAGATCGAAGAGGCCATTGCAAGATTTAAAAAAGAGAAATGAAAATTGGAATCATAGGTGTGGGTTTGATCGGGGGTTCTTTTGCCATGGACCTCAGAAAGTTGCTTCCCGAGGCTGAATTCTTCGGGATGGACAGCGATCCTGCCCACCTTCATAAGGCCCTGGACCTGGGTATCATTGATTCGGAGGGAAATGGGTCGTCCCTTGAGGAGGCAGACATCGTCTTTCTGACCATTCCTGTTGATGCAGCCGTCAGGGAACTGCCGCGGTTGCTCGATACAATTGGGGACGAGACCCTGGTGATCGATGCCGGTTCCACCAAGAAGCAGATCTGTGAGGCTGTGGCCAACCATCCGAAAAGGAGGAATTTTATGGCCAGCCATCCCATTGCCGGAACCGAGTTTTCCGGCCCTAAAGCTGCCATGGCAGGGTTGTATGACGGGAAGACAAACATCATCTGCGAGGTGGAGAAGACAGCGTTTAAATTACAGGAGAAGGCGCTGGACCTCTTCTCGAGGATTGGGATGCGGATCCGCTATATGAACCCCGAGGCGCACGACAAACACATCGCCTATGTGTCTCACCTCTCCCATATCAGCTCTTTTATGCTGGGGAAAACGGTGATCGAGAAGGAAAAGAATGAACGAGATATCTTTGATATGGCGGGAAGTGGTTTTGAATCCACCGTCAGACTGGCAAAGAGTTCGCCAGCCATGTGGACCCCTATCTTTGAGCAGAATAAAGAGAATGTTTTAGAAACGCTCCGGGAATATATTCACAACCTGGAGGAATTCAGAAAGAAACTGGCCCAAGAGGACATGGCCGGTATATATAAAGAAATGGAGGATACCAACAAGATCAGGGAGATCCTCAAAGGAATACCATTGAACAAAAAAGAATCATAGTTATGGAAAATTCAAGTGAGTTGAGAAAATGGCTGGATGACATGGCCCTTCCACACCCTCTGGTGATCGCGGGCCCCTGCAGTGCCGAGACAGAGAAACAGGTAATGCAGATCGCTCATGATCTCAAGGATACAG
>NZ_JBFGBM010000183.1:0-5127 GCF_041567615.1 Muriicola sp. | reverse complement strand
TCCGGCAAGCGCAGACCCAATTGTACAGTGCCCAGCAAGAGTACCTGCAGTCCATGGTAAATGTGATCACTGCCAAAACCGAACTGGAAGTAATAGCGAACAACAATTAAGAACAATACAAATCCACAAACCAAAATGAAAACGAATATCCCAATCCTGGCCCTTCTGACCGTATTGATCTCCTGCGGTGGGAACCAGAATGATTCCGTTGACAGCCTCATTGCCAATGGGAATCTCGAAGCCATAAGATCCAAAAAGGCCAGCCTAACGGAAGAGATGAAAGCGATCAGCGATCAGGTACAGGCCCTGGATTCCGTGATCTCTATCCTCGATGCAGATACTAAACTCCCTCTGGTCAATACCTTTGAGGTAGTACAGCAGCACTTCGACCATTTCCTCGAACTACAGGGAGATGTGGCAACAAAACAGAACGTGCTCATCTACCCTGAAATGGCCGGTACGCTGGAAAGCGTCTACGTCACTGAGGGAGATAGGGTTGTAAAAGGTCAGCTGCTGGGAAGGATCGACGACGGAGGAATGGCCAGCCAATTAGAGCAGTTAAAAGCACAGGCAGCCCTGGCTGAAACCACTTACGAACGCCAAAAGAGATTGTGGGAGCAACATATCGGTTCCGAAATTCAGTACCTCCAGGCTAAAACCTCATACGAAGCTGCAAAAAACAGTGTAGAACAGGTAGAAAGACAACTGAGCAAATCTGCCTTACGGGCTCCTTTCAGCGGTATCATTGACGATGTGATCAAGGACCAGGGTACCGTAGTTGCTCCGGGGCCGGGGTCAGAAGTGTTCAGGATCGTGAATCTGAGCCATATGTACATTACTGTGAATGTTCCGGAAACCTATGTAGGGAGCATACAGAAAGGCACACTTGCCAAGGTGTATTTTCCCGTTCTGGGCGATTCGGTACAGACCAGGGTAAGGCAGGCCGGGAATTACATCAACCCCAATAACCGTTCTTTTAATGTTGAAATCCCAGTTCCCAATGAAAAAGGGAACATAAAACCCAACCTGACCGCCAGGGTGATGATCAATGATTACACCAATCCTCAAGCCCTGCTGATTCCCCAGAGTGTGATCTCCGAGAACGCAGAAGGCGAACAGTACGTCTTCATCGCGGAGGATCCTACGGACGAACTGAAAGGGACAGCCAGGAAAAGGGTGGTGACCACAGGTAAGACCCAGGGTAGGTTCGTAGAGATCCTGGGAGGGCTCCAGGCTGGTGAATTGATCATACAGGAAGGAGCGAGGAGTGTAAAGGACAACCAGGACGTCCAAATCATTAAGTAAGACCAGCCATGAGCAGACAGCAAAAAAACGCCAACAAGGAATTCCGGATATCCTCCTGGGCCATAGACAATCCCTCTGTGGTCTACGTCATGATCGCGATATTCCTTTTTATGGGATATAGTGCCTATATGGCCCTGCCCAGAGAAGATTTTCCTGAAGTGGTGGAAACCAAGGTTTACATCAGCACCCCGTATCCCGGGAACACAGCCGAAGACGTGGAAAGGCTGATCACAGATCCCCTGGAGGACAGGATCAAGAACGTCAGCAACCTGGTGGAACTCACCTCAACCTCACAGGAGGATTACAGCATTATTACTGCCGAGTTTGACGAGGATATCACCGTAGAAGAGGCCAAACAAAAGGTAAAGGATGAGGTAGATGCCGAGAAGGCCGGTGAAGACTGGCCCCTGTTCAACGGGGCCAAGGTGGAACCCAATGTGTTCGACCTGAACCTGGCCGAGCAGATCCCGATCATCAACATCAATTTCACGGGCGATTATCCTGTCGAAAAACTGAAAGAATACGCCGAGTACCTGGAAGACCGAATTGAGGACCTGCCTCAGGTAAAGGAAGTGGACATCCGGGGTGCTCAGGAGAAAGAGGTGGAAGTAGCCGTTGACGTGTACAAGATGATGGCAGCCAAAGTAAGCTTCCAGGACGTACTGCAGGCTATTTCAAACGGGAATATGACCATGTCTGCCGGCAACCTCAAAACGATCAACCAAAGAAGGACAATTCGCGTCCTAGGGGAGATCGAGGACCCGAAGGAGCTCAACGATTTCGTGGTCAAATCCGATAATGGGGCCATCTACCTCAAGGACATAGCCACGGTGACCTTTGATGAAAAGGACAAGACCACCTACGCCCGTGAATTTGGCGACAATGTGGTGATGCTCGATGTTAAGAAGCGTTCTGGAAGGAATACGATAGAAGCCATCAACGAGATCAAGAAAATCGTAAAGGATGCGGAGGACAATTACTATCCCAAAGACCTTACCCTGACCATTGCCAACGATTCATCAAGCAGGACCTTAGGGCAGGTAGACGACCTGGTGAACAACATCATCTTCGGGATTATCCTGGTGGTCACTGTGCTGATGTTTTTCCTGGGCTTTAGAAACGCCCTGTTCGTCGGCTTTGCCATTCCCATGTCCATGTTCATCTCATTCATGATCCTATCGGCCCTGGGATATACCCTGAATACAATGATCCTCTTTGGCCTGATTATGGGGCTCGGGATGCTGGTCGATAACGGAGTGGTCGTGGTTGAGAATGTATATCGTTTGATGGAGCAGGAAGGCATGTCGAGGATCGCCGCAGCAAAGAAGGGGATCGGCGAGATCGCATTTCCGATCATCGTCTCTACACTTACTACGGTAGCAGCCTTTGTCCCCCTGGGACTTTGGCCGGGAATTTTCGGGCAGTTTATGATCTACTTCCCCATTACTCTTTCCGTTGTACTCGGCTCTTCTCTTTTTGTAGCCATCATTATGAACTCCATGCTGGTATCGCGGTATATGGAGGTGGGAGATAAGGAACTTACACGCAAGCAACTGATTAGGATAAGTATCATCCTGGGCGGCCTGGGCCTTCTCATCATGATCTTCGGAGGAAGTTTGCGCGGGCTCGGCAGCCTGATGATCGTCAATGCTCTTCTTTTCTGGGCCTATAAATACGGTATCAAGAAATGGGCTAAACGGTTTCAGAATACAGCATTGGTCCGCTTTGAGAATTTTTATGAGCGGCAGATTAAATATTCGCTCAGGGGGAAGAACGTGTATTGGTTTGCCGGGATCACAGTATTATTGCTGGTAACTACCATTATGCTCTTCGGCATATCCCTGGGCAGCGGGAGGACGAAGGTGGAATTCTTTCCTGACAACACCCCCAATGAGATCAATGTCTATATTGAGTATCCCCAGGGTACCGCTATAGAGAAGACAGATGAGCTAACCAAGGCTATAGAAGACAGGGTCTATGCCGTCGCCAATAAGCCCAAATACAAACAGGGCAACTATAACTTCCTCCTCTCATCAGGGGTTTCCCAGGTAGGAGAAGGCGCGGGTAACCCATATACCGATGGAGGTTCTTCTGCCGAAATGCCCCATAAAGGAAGGATCACCCTTTCCATGCGAGAGTTTAAATACCGCAACGGTCTGGATACGGAGGAACTCCGCAGGGAAATTCAGGACGATCTTGTAGGCATCTATCCGGGGGTCTCTATTTCAGTGGAAAAGGATGCTGTTGGGCCACCATCAGGGTATCCCATCAATATCGAATTGGAAGGCAAGGACTATGACGTATTGATCAACACGGCCGAGAACATCCGCAACTTCATCAACCGGAAGAACATTGCCGGGATTGAGGAGCTCAAGATCGATGTCAACAAAGGCAAGCCTTCCATGAATGTGAAAGTAGACCGCGAGAAAGCCGGAGAATTAGGGGTGAGCGTAGGCCAGGTAGGCCAGCAGTTAAGGAGATCCCTCTTTGGTGAGAAGGCCGGGGTATATAAAGTGGATGGTGAGGACTACGATATCAATGTGCGATTTAAAGAGGATCTGAGATATGACAAGAGTGCCCTGTTCAACCAGAATATCATTTTCAGGGACCAGGCCACGGGACGGATCAAGGAAATTCCAGTCTCAGCCGTAGCCAGTCAGAAAAACACCTCTTCCTTCAGTGCGATCAAACACCGGGACAACAAAAGGGTGGTTACTGTCTATTCCGGGCTCAAGCCCGGATTCTCGGATGCAGGGGCAGTGGTAGCCGAGATCCAGAAGGAGATGGAGAACTTTCAGGGCCTGCCGGAGGATGTGAAACTCGACTTTACAGGTCAGATCGAAGAGCAGAACAAACAGATGCAATTCCTGGTCGGCGCGTTTTTCTCTGGGCTCGGACTCATCATGCTGATCCTGATCTTCCAGTTCGGGGGGATCTCCAAACCTGCCATCATCATGACGGCCATCTTCCTGAGTTTTATCGGAGTATTCGGAGGGCTGATGATCACAGGATGGCCCTTTGTGATCATGATGACCATGATGGGGATCATTGCACTGGCGGGAATTGTAGTGAACAATGGGGTGGTCCTGCTGGATTATACGCAGATTCTGATCGATCGAAAGAAAGTGGCACTTGGGCTTGATGATTATGACCTCCTGCCTATGAAATACGTGACAGAGGCCATTGTCAAAGGCGGGAAGGCCAGGCTGCGTCCTGTGATCCTGACAGCGGTGACTACGGTACTCGGTCTCATCCCCCTTGCCGTGGGATTGAACATCGACTTTTTCTCCCTCTTCTCTACCGGGGATCCCAAGATCTATGTCGGAGGAGATAACGTGATCTTCTGGGGGCCGCTGGCCTGGACGGTGATCTTTGGCCTGATCATCGCCACCTTCCTCACCCTGATCATCGTACCTGTGTTATTCAATATCACCTACAGGATCAAGTTGTATTTCAGGCCGAGCAGTCTTGAGACCTCGGAAGAAAAAAAGATCGAGCTCGCAGCATAAAAAAAGGCCGCCCGAAAAGGCGGCCTTTACATTTCAGTCTATTCGTTTTCCGATAAGGGTATCGGCATCACGTTGAAGATCTGGTCTCCCGCCCTGTCGATTGGCAGGGTGTTAGACAGGTTATACCTCCTCAAGTCGAACATACGGTGGTTCTCACACCAGAGGGAGTACCTCCTTTGGTTCAGGAGTTCTGTGGTGAGAGCATCCACTGTCAATGCGCCGGTATAGCTTGGCAAAGAAGCCGAATTCCTGATCACATTCAAGGCATCTTCTGCTTCCAGGAGATCATTGGTCAGGATATTCGCTTCCGCAT
>NZ_JBFGBM010000182.1:0-5131 GCF_041567615.1 Muriicola sp. | reverse complement strand
GCTAGCCCATTTTGTTCCGTTTGTTGTCCAGGCTGGTGGCTTGCTTTTCCAGTTCTTGCCGAACTGCCTTCAGGTGAGCCTTCCTGTTTTCCACATTCTTCTGATTCACCTTTGCTATCAGGTCATCGAAGGTGGCAATGGCCTTGTCAATGATCTCATTACACTCCTTGGAACCGGGAGTATTGTTCGACTCCTCGAAGATGTACACCGCCTCAATGATATCGCCCAAGACGTAATTGATGTCTTTCTTTAAATCGCGAATATTTGCCATCTCTTAAAATGTTTTCAACAAAAGTAAACTTTAAGAATGGTATTGAGAAATATACCCCGCAACTTTCAAACGGTAACCTCCAGCAATTCACAACCCTTAGAACAGATCTCGATTTTCCCGGAGCAGGCGGGCAATAACAGGGTCTCTCCCTTGGTGAGCGAGGCAGAACCCTTTTCATTGGCTACATCGGCATCCCCCTGTACACACATGAGAATGGTAAAGGAATCCCTTTCCCGTGTATCGATAACAAAGTCTTTACTCAGGTTGAGGTAATTGGTTTTGAAATAGGGACAATCGACCATGGGGTTTACCTCCTCCTCGTTCCGGTCGTAGGTGACCCTGAAATCGTCCTTTTGGTCAAAGTCTATGGCATCCAGGGCCAGGTCTGTATGTAATTCCCTCAGGTTGCCTTCCTTATCGCGGCGGTCAAAATCATAGACCCTGTAGGTGATATCCGAAGTCTGCTGTATCTCCGCCAGGAGAACCCCTGCCCCGATCGCGTGGATCTTTCCCGTATTGATAAAGTAGGTATCCCCCGGTTTTACCTTTTCGTAATTCATGTAATCCAAAAGAGATTTATCCTCCAGGCTCCTGATGTATTTTTCCCTGGTCATCGGCTGGTTGAAACCGACGATCAGGCTCGCGTCATCCTCAGCATCCATAATGTACCACATCTCCGTTTTCCCGAAGGAATTATGCCTGGAGCGGGCCAGTTCGTCATGGGGGTGTAACTGAATGGAAAGATCCTGTTTGGCATCGATAAATTTGATAAGGATGGGGAATTCCTTGCCAAAACGCTCTACCACAGACCTGCCCAGTAATTCCTCTCCTCTCTTTTGGATGAGTTCATTCAGGGAATTGCCCTTCAAGGGTCCGTTTGCCACGATGGAAACATCCCCCTCAACACCGGAAAGTTCCCAGCTTTCACCTGTGATATCACTTGTGCTTGGCTTATGCAGCTGGTCTGCCAGTTTGGTTCCTCCCCAGAGCCTTTCTTTCATTATGGGATGAAATTTAAGAGGATACAAACTGTTCATGAGATGGATTTTATTGCCTTGAGCGCCCTGGACATGTGCCCGGAGGCTCCCATATTGTTAAAGGACATGACCACAAAACCTTCCTTATCGACCACAAAGGTCTCCCTTCCGGGAAGGAGGTTGAACAGGGATTTTTCTACTTTAAACAATCTTCTGACCTTGTTCTTCGGGTCTGACAACAGGATAAAAGGCAGGTTATACATAGTCGCAAATATACGATGTGATGTTTCAGTATCTGCGCTTATGCCGATGACCTCTGCTCCTCTTTCGGTGAATTCCTGATAACTGTCCCTGAATGAACAGGCCTCTTTGGTACACCCCGGAGTGTTGTCCCTGGGATAGAAAAAGATCACCAAAGGCTTTTTTCCGATAAGATCTGAAGAATGGAAGGTATTACCGTCCTGGTCGGTAAGGGAAAAATCCGGTATCCTATCACCTTTCTTAAGGCCCATGGGTTAACCGGAAAAAGTTACAAAGTTCCTGGGGGTCTCATAAAGCACTACTTCCAGCTCATCTGCAGACTTGATATGGGGCCTGAGCTTGTTCCAGATCACCACTGCGATATTTTCGGCAGTGGGGTTGAGGTCTTTGAATTCAGGCACTTCCAGATTCAGGTTTTTATGGTCGAATGCATCCTCTACCTCTGCTTTGATCAGGTCTTTCAGGATCTTTACGTCGATTACAAAGCCCGTTTCTGGATCGATCTCCCCGGTCACGCTCACAATCAATTCATAGTTGTGGCCGTGGAAATGGGGATTGTTACACTTGCCGAATACGGCTTCGTTCTTTTCGTCCTTCCAATCAGGTCGGTACAACCTGTGAGCAGCATTAAAATGAGCTCTACGACTAACCTTTACTTTCATTTCGGCTGAATATTTTCAATGAGGTGGTCATAGAATTTCTCAAAGATGATCCGGAACCAGGCTGTGTACAATTCAGGAGAATTTTCCATGTCCGCTTTTATATCCTCGGGGCTCATCCATTTCCAGGACGCCACTTCCTCCCTGTTGATCCGGGGATCGCCTTCGTGATACCCTATCATCACGTGATCCAGCTCGTGTTCTGTGAGACCATTGTCAAAAGGTGCTTTGTAAATAAAGCTGAATAGTTCCTTAAGGTCGGTCTCGAATCCCATTTCCTCCTGCAATCTCCTTTTCCCTGCCTGTATATTGGATTCTCCTACCCGCTGATGGCTACAGCAGGTATTGGTCCAGAGAAGAGGAGAATGATATTTGTGGGCAGCACGCTGCTGAAGCATGGTCTCCCCTTTAGAATTCATGATGAAGACAGAGAACGCCCTGTGCAGCAAAGCCTTCTCATGGGCTTCCATTTTGGGCATGGTTCCTACCTGCTCATCCTTTTCGTTTACCAGGATCACTTTTTCTTCCACCCGGTAAAAATAACACCTTTCCCTTTTTATAAGGGTTAAGTGAATCTTAAATGTTAAAGGATCTGACCGCTGAGGATCCCGGGATCAGAAAAAACGAGGCGACTTCAGGTTTTCTTTGACCTTGAAAAAATCGTATCTGAGGATCACTTCGAAGGAACCGTCATTGAAACGGGCAGTCCCGAGTTCGGTGATCTCACGGTCATAAGCCAGGCCGATGAGGAATTCAGGAGAAAGCTGAAACCCCGCCATGGCGCTTACTGCAGCATCCCAGCGGTAGGCGGCCCCCATGATGAATTTGTCATTATACATGAAATTCGCAGAAAGATCCAACTGAAGGGGTGCTCCCTGTACCACCTTGGTAAGGAGGGTGGGTTTGAATTTCCAAAGGGGATTCATCTGGAACACATATCCGGTGATCAAATAAAAATTCAATTGCTCCGTGGCCGTTGATAGGGAAGATTCATCAAAATGAGAGGTTTCCAGGAATCGTGGGACCGAAATCCCCAGGTAGTATTTATCGGTATGGTAATAGATCCCCGCTCCTATATTGGGAGACAGTTTATTCTGAATATCCTGCTGGAGGGTAGGATCTGGACCTCCGGGATTGGTCCAGTCCTGATTGAGCTCAGAGAATCGTATATCGAGCATATGCACACTTCCCTTCAGTCCAAAACTCAGCCTTTTTTCTGCCGCAAGCTGGATGGTATAGGAGAAGTCGAGGTCAAAATAAGTCTCGGATGTCGGCCCGATCTGGTCATTGACTATGGAAAGTCCCATCCCTACTCCGCGGTATCCCACGGGAGTATGGAAATTAAAGGTCTGGGTCTTGGGGGCCCCTTCCAGGCCCACCCACTGTGCCCGGTAGAGGGCGGCAATACTCAGATGTCCCCTCGATCCTGTGTATCCCGGATTCACACTGACAGTATTGTACATGTACTGGGTATACTGGGCATCCTGCTGGGCGCTGACCTTAATTGAAAAACACAGCAACAGCATCGGCAGGTAATATCGCGCGGCTTGGGTTATCAGGGTAATGGCTGGTCTTGGTTTCATGGTTTATCGGTTAAGGTAAATGTAGCCCGTCAGGGATTTCATAGCGCCTGTGTTATCCTCGTAATCAAGTATATAGAAATAGGTTCCTACAGGAAGTTTATTTTCCTGGTCAATGGTCACACGGCCTTCTGAAGTTCCGTCAAAAACGTTCCCCTGTGTATCGTAGGCCTTGGTTACATACACCTGAACTCCCCATCGGTTATAGATCCTGATGGTGTTGTTGGGGTAATCCTCCAGTCCGCGTATCGCCAGCACATCGTGGATCCCGTCCCCATTGGGGGTTACCACATTAAAGACCTCGATATCGGCTTCAATGGCATTGGGTTCCAGGTAGTCCGGCGTTCCGTTATTGTTCTCATCGTCATTGGCGTAGTTTCCATCTCCGTTGTAATCCTCATCCACGGTCGGGATGCTGTCATTATCATCATCCGTATCCCTGTAATCAGATTCTTCATCTCCGTCAGTATTTGGGAGATCCCTGTAGGGGTCATCTATCTCATCATTTATATCATCATCTATAGTGGAATTTCCTTCGTAACCGTCATCAAGACCGTCATTATCCTTATCTGATCCTATAAAGGTCACATCCGGAATCCCGTCATGATCGTGATCATGCCCTTCGATATTATCAGGTACCCCGTCATCATCACTATCCTCATCCACATAATCCGGAATTCCGTCTCCATCCGTATCAATTGGTATGATACCGAGGTTTCCATTGGCCTCATAGGCATCATCCAGGCCGTTGTCATTCTCATCCTGGCCCGTAGGCGGGATATAGCCGGCAGTGGTCTGAGCCTCCACGTTATCCGGAATACCGTCATCATCACTGTCGATATCCAGGTAATCCGGGATACCATCCCCATCCGTATCGGTCGGGTTAGTGAACGGGTCGTTGTCCCCATCCAGGTTCAGGTCCTCGAAGGCATCGAGGATACCGTCATCATCGGCGTCGAGGTCCACATCCGGCTCGTTGATATACACATAAATCGTTGCAGAGACACAATTCCCCGACATATCGCAAACGGTATATACAAAATCGTCTGCCCCAAGAAAACCTGGATTCGGTGTATAGGTGAACATGTCATCTGTCGGGTCATTGGGCGTACCATTGTCATCCCAGTTAAGGGTTCCGTTGGAAGGATTGGTTGTGGTGATCGTTCCGTTGTTAGGCAGGTCATTGTCATTTGAACCCCAGAATCCGATATCTATAGGGGTATCCAGTACGGTTGCCACGGCATCATCCTCAGCATCCATAAAGGGTGTTACTTCTATGTTCACTGTAGCCGTGCTGCAATCTCCCAGTGTATTGCAAACCGTGTAGGTAAAGGCGTCCGGACCGTTATAATCGATAAATGGGGTATACTGCACAATATCGTC
>NZ_JBFGBM010000181.1:0-5145 GCF_041567615.1 Muriicola sp. | reverse complement strand
TTTGATGGAGATTCCTAAGTCCGCCCTTATGAGAACCCTTTTGTATGCCACAGATTTTTCGGATAATTCCATTCCGGCTTTTCACTATGCCCAACTGTTGAGTGAACAACTGAACGCAAAACTTTTTGTACTCCACGTTTTTGACATGAAGGCCACTTTCATAAGCACGGTCAGTCTGACCTATGCCAAAAGGGAAGAGATCATGCTCAAAGAGCAGGCTGAAAAACTGGAAGATTTCTGTCATAAAAATGTTTTAAAAAAAGGTTTTCCAAAGGGCATGGAAATGATGGTACACGAACACGGAATCCCATCGGCCGGGATCCTTGAAAAAGTAGAATCCCTCAATGCGGATCTGATCATCATCGGCACAAAGGGGAGCAGTGTCCTGCAGGACCTTATCATGGGCAGTACGGCCAGTGCTTTGATCAGCAACTCTTATGTCCCGGTTCTGGCTATCCCCGATAAGGCTGAGAGGCGAACCATAAAAAGCATCGTATACGCAACTGCCTTTGAAGAAGCTGATATCCTGGCTGTCAGAAAGCTGGTAGCCCTGGCTCAACCCTTCGATGCCGAGATCAAACTCGTACATATCACCCATAAAAAGGAATACGCCGGGGAGGACCAAATGGAATGGTTCAAGGAGATGCTCGGAAACAAAGTGGACTACAGAAAGATCCTGTTCGACCTCCGATTTTCGGAAGATATTACCGGCAGCCTGCTGGACTACATCAGGGAAGAGAACGGTGACCTCATCGTGATGCTCGAACGGGACAGTGCGAACGCCCTGCAACGTTTGTGGCGTACGGATACTGTAAAAAAAGTAAAAATGCAACTGGAGCGCCCCCTCCTGAGCTTTCACAAAAAGCACCTCCCTTTTGATTAGAGGATTGGCGGGGTTCCCAGTGAGTGGGGAAATAGGCTCTTCTCACTTTATACTGAAAAAAGTAAAGACCTGACTTATATCATTTCATTTTTCATATAAGCAGGTTACATTCCTTAATAACCGTTTATCCATGGAACCTCTGAGAACAGAAAACCTGCGGCCCCTGGATGTATCTGAAAATCTGTGGGACCGTATCTTTACAGTAGCCCCCCTGGTGATCATAGGGACGGTAGAAGGCAATTCCTATGACCTGGCACCCAAACACATGGCTACGCCATTGGGCTTTGGGAATTATTTTGGCTTTGTCTGCACTCCCAGACATTGTACTTACAGGAATATAGAAAAGAGCGGGGAATTCACCGTCAGTTTCCCAAAACCCGATCAGGTCGTCGAGACCTCCCTCAGCGCTACCCCCAGATCTGGATGTTCCGATAAGGCCACGGATGTACTTCAGAACCTGTCGGTTCTCCAGGCAACTACCGTGAAAGCTCCGGTGATCGCAGGAGCTTATCTCTACCTGGAGTGTGAACTCTTCAGGATCATTGAAGGTTTTGACGATTACGGCCTGATCACGGGTAAGATCAGAGCCGCTCATGTCGACAAGGATTATTTGAAAGTCTCTGAAGTTGATGAAAGGGAGCAATTGATGAAAAACCCTCTGCTGGCATACATTGCACAGGGCAGGTATGCAAAGATTTCGGAGACCTTTAATTTTCCTTTCCCCAAAGATTTTAAAAAGTAACCCTTTGGATACTGCCATCAACATATTGAATTACCTGACCCGTCAGGAAGCGGCCATGAAAGTCCTCTTGAAGGATCTGGTACGGATGGAGAGTCCGTCGGGAGAACCGCATACCCAAAAACAAGTCCTGGCTCGTCTCGAAAAAGAATTGAAACAATTGGGTTTCTTCACGATGCGCATGCCGGGCAGGAAAACCGGAGGGTTTCTTTATGGGCGGCCGCGCAAAAGAGAAAAGGAGCAGCCGATACAGCTGCTTTTAGGCCATTGCGATACCGTCTGGAAGAGGAATACCCTGGCAGAGATGCCCGTGGTTGAGAACGAAGGTAGGTTGAAAGGACCGGGAGTATACGATATGAAAGCGGGACTCGTCCAGGTGATCTTTGCCCTCAAAGCGATCAGGGAATTGGGGATGGAGACCTCTTTGACCCCCGTCATCCTCTTTAACTCAGATGAGGAGATCGGCAGTATAGAATCTACACCCGCCATTAAAAAACTGGCGAGGATCTCAGAAAGGGCCTTTGTTCTGGAACCACCGCTTGATCTGGATGGAAAACTGAAAACTGCCCGCAAAGGCCTTGGCAGGTTTACCATCAAGGTTTATGGTGTAGCCGCTCATGCCGGACTGGATCCGGGGAAAGGGGTGAACGCCATCGTGGAACTATCCCGGCAAGTGCAGCAATTGTACGCCATGAATGATTTTGAAAAAGGGATCACGGTCAATGTAGGGATGATAGAGGGAGGGGTATCAGCCAACGTAGTTGCCCCGGAAAGCAGGGCAGTCATTGATGTCCGGGTCGAAAATACGGAAGACGGGGAGCGGATTACCGAAAAGATACTCGGCTTGAAGCCTTCCCTTCCTAACATTAAACTGGAGATCGAAGGGGGGATTGGAAGACCTCCCATGGAACGAAATGCCAGGAATCAGGAGCTCTGGAAGTTGGCACACGCCAAAGCGCTGACTTTGGGAATGGACCTGTCTGAGGGACTCGCAGGGGGCGGTTCAGACGGAAATACAACCAGTGTGTACACAGCTACCCTCGATGGCCTGGGCATACCCGGAGATGGGGCTCATGCTACGCACGAGTTCATTTTTGCAGATCAATTGCCAAAAAGAACGGCACTGCTGACACTTTTACTGCTTGCCGGGCCTAAATAAACAAGAAATGAAAACATACACACCTTCCTATTTTATCTTCACCTCCCTTACCCGGATCTCGGACCTGGAAGAAAAGGAATTCGGACTTGAGAAGCTGGACAGAGCCCATTGGTCGGCAGGGGATTACGTCGTTTGCCGAATTATTGATCCCGGGGATACTTCACTCCGCCTGGAACTCCCCAATGGGCGTATGCGAGGCGTCATTGGAGACGAGCATGTAGTAGGGGTCCTGGGAGAACGCTTTGCTACCCTGGAAGCCACTGGGACCTGGAAAGAAGTGGGTTCAGACGGAGAAATGAGCATCCTCACTGGCGGAGGCATCTTTGGCAAACTCACCAGCAAATCGGCCTTTATGCCTAACATGATGAAAATCAAATACACCGGTCATGTCGTCAGAAAAGGTAAAAAGATCACAATGGACCATTTCCTTCCAGACGTGGAGCCCATGGAGTTCAATACGCCGGTGGTATTGTTCATAGGCACTTCCATGTCTGCCGGTAAAACCACTTCGGCAAGGATCGTCACCAATATCTTGAAATCTGCAAATTACAAGGTGGTCGGTGCCAAACTAAGTGGTGCCGGGCGCTTTAAGGATATTCTTGCTCTGAAGGACGTCGGGGCCGATGCGGTCTTCGATTTTGTGGATGTGGGCCTGCCTTCCTCCATCTGTCCTGAAGAGGTGTTCCAAAAGAAATGCAGCATGCTTTTGAGTCTGGTAGCTCACCAGCATGCGGATGTCGCCATCGTGGAAGTGGGCGCTTCCCCCATGGAACCCTACAATGGAGACCTGGCCGTGAAAGCCCTTGGGAAAAATATCCGATGTACTGTTCTCAGTGCTACAGATCCTTACTCTGTATACGGGCTTATGAAGGCATTTAACACGGTCCCGGACATTGTGAGCGGGATCACGACGAATACGCTTGCCGGAATCAAAATGGTAAAAGACCTGTGCGGGGTCAGGGCGTTAAACCTGATCGACTCCAAAACCAATACCGAATTGAGAGAAATCCTCGCTCAAAAAACGGGGTTGAACTTGTAGGATCACCTGCACCGGAATTCTTTATCTTAAGGTGATCATCGGAAGCAGTCTAATTGGCATCCGAATTGACTAAATGCACAGAGTGTAAAGCTAAAGCAACATGTTTGATCTTAACTCGATCGGCAATACAGGCAAGCCCTCCGGCCTTGTGTTATGGTTACCGGGGATAGGGATCCTGTTCTTTTTGGTGCTTTATGTCATTGCTGCCTTCACCTACCCGGGGGGGTCCGCTGCTGAGCCCACCCATACCGGATTTGATTTCTGGAATAACTACCTGTGTGACCTGCTGGACGAATACGCTATTAACGGGGAGTTGAATACAGCGAGGTACTACGCCCGGGCATCCCTGTTCGCCCTCTGTTCCGGGCTTATCCTGCTCTGGATTTTCCTTCCCCGTCTATTCGACAAAAAGAATTTCGGACATTTCCTGATGTGGATCACAGGGATCACAGCCCTTTTCATCATCTTTTTAATGGGAACCCAGAATCACGACCTTATCGTAAGGCTTGCGGGTGTCTTTGGTTTTGCAGCTATTTTGTCCTGTGCCTGGGCCCTTGTAAAAGGAGGTTACAAGGCTTTGGGCGTTCTTGGATTTGTTTGTTTTACCGTGTTTTTGATCAACTATCTCATCTATGAGACCGGCTTTTTTATCGGCGCCCTGCCCCTGATCCAAAAAGTGACCTTTGTACTCTGCCTGACCTGGTTCTCAGGGCTTAATTATAATCTGATTAGAAAATTAAAACCTTTGAAGAAATCCGATTTCACGTAAAATCGGCCTAAATTAAAGAACGGTTTTTCGTATCTTTAAAAGAGGTCGAAAAAGTAGCGGGCCTGCCCGGACACTAACAATTCTGAAATAACCCTGTAAAAGATATCATCATGAATCCCACTCTCATTTTCTTTATGGTCATTATGCTGTTCCTGCTCTCCGGGATCCGCATCATCTTCGAATACAAACGCGCCCTGAAGTTCCGATTTGGAAAGTATGTCAAGACCCTGAACCCGGGTTTTCGGTGGATCATTCCCATCGTTGAGACCATACAGGTGGTGGACATCCGGGTGATCACCATCAACATTATTTCCCAGGAAGTAATGACGGAGGACAACGTTCCCTGTAGCATTGACGGAGTGGTCTTTTTCAGGATCACCAACCCAGAAAAGGCTGTCCTCGAGGTGGAGGAATTTTCCTTTGCCATCACCCAGCTTTCTCAGGCAGCCCTGAGGGACGTCTGCGGAAAGGTAGAACTGGATACCATTTTGTCCAAACGGGAGGAGATGGGGAAGAACATCAAGACCATAGTAGAGGCCGAGACCGGTGAATGGGG
>NZ_JBFGBM010000180.1:0-5239 GCF_041567615.1 Muriicola sp. | reverse complement strand
CTGGAAGATATCTTCTCGATAAAACTCTTGCTCAGGTCATTGTCTATATCGAGTTCAGCATCCCGGGTGATCTTGATCATATGGGCCGTGATGGAGGAATAGTCGAACATGGAGAAAATACTGTCCAGGCAATACCGGATCAGGTCGTCCAGGATAATGATATAATGCTTGTCACCTTCCCTGGGCAGGACCACGAAACGGTCTATCCCCTTGGGGATCTCGATCAGCGCAAAGCTGATTTCCTTTTCCTTCGATCCGGAATCGTTCAGGTAATTGGAATTCAGGACCATTTTTACCGCCAGGTAGGCGGCACTGTCCTTCAGCATAGGGAAGGAAGTAAGGTCGTTCAAGATGATGGTCATCAACTGCGGACTCACCTTCTCCTGGAAGTAGGTTTTCAGGAAATCCGACTGTTCCGGTGTGACTTCCTGCTCGTTGATCAGATAGATATTCTCCCTTTCCAGTTCACCCTCAATGTCTTTGTGTATCTCAAGGCTCCGGGCTTGCTGTTCGATCACGATCTTGGTGATCTCTTCCAGGAGGTCTTTGGCCACCTCTCCTCCCAAAACACTTTTTCCGGACTTACCCGCTTCCGCGATCCTTTTCACCGTGGCGTATCGCACCTTGAAAAATTCGTCCAAATTATTGGAAAAAATCCCCAGGAATCGGAGTCTTTCAATCAGGGGCACCTCAGGATCTGCACTTTCCTGCAAAACCCGGTCATTGAATTTCAACCAGCTGATTTCCCTGTTGATATACTGATTCTTGCTCTTGATCATAGACTTAGTGCTTTGGGAATCAAAAATTGCTCTGTTTTTCCCTTCCTGACCTCATGCCAGTTCTCGATATCAAAGGAAAGGTGAACGAGACCGGTTGTCGGCACGTTCTCTATGGGTCGATCCCCCAAATCATTTGCCACTTCGGTAAAGGCATGGTTGTGCCCGAAGATCATGACCTTATCCTCTGAATCGGGCAGAGCTGCAATGAAATCGATCAAAGGTTCTCCGGAGAACACGTACAGCCCCTCAGCCAGAGAGAACTTGTGGTAAGGGATCCTCATCTTGCGCAGGAATACCACACAGGTGTGCAACGCCCTGATGGCCGGGCTGGAATAGACGGCATCGGGTGTAAAAGAGGACGACCCGAAATGACGGGATACCTTGTGGGCATCGCGTATCCCACGCTCCAGCAAAGGCCGGTCCCTGTCTTCTACCCCGTATTCCCAGGAAGATTTACCGTGTCTGACCATTATTAGTTCTTTCATCACCTTGAGTTGTTAGTGCGTTATGGCTACTTTTGGCGGCCGGATCTTTTAAGGGGCGAGCCTTTCGATTTTCCAATTGTAATCTTCCAGCAGGGTATATCTCAGCCTGTCGTGCAACCTGTTGGGCCTGCCCTGCCAGAATTCTATGCTCACCGGCCTGACCAGGTAACCCCCCCAATAATCGGGGCGGGGGATCTCCTTGCCGTCATATTCTTTTTCGAGTTCCTCGAGTTGATCCTCCAGGATTTCACGGGAAGGGATGACCTCACTCTGGTTGGATACAATAGCCCCTAATTTACTCCCTGTAGGCCTTGATTCAAAATATCCGTCTGACATATTCCCGGAGATCTTCTCAGCCTCACCTTTTACGATGACCTGCCGTTCCATCCCGGGCCAGAAGAAAGAGAGACAGACCCTGGGGTCCTCATCAATCGCCTTACCCTTCTCGCTTCTGTAATTGCTGTAGAAGATAAAACCTTCATACGTATATCGCTTCAGGAGGACCACCCTTCCCTTTGGATACCCGTCCAGGCCAAGGGTTGAGATAGTCATCGCATTGGGTTCGTCTGTGGTACCCGACTTCTCGATCTCGTAAAACCATTTTTGAAAGAGCTCCATGGGATTGTCTGAAACCTCTGATTCCAGCAAGGCACTTTTGGTATACGATTTTCGGTAATCACTCAGGTCTTTCTTCATAGGAAATCCTTCTCTGGGTCAATGGTAACAAAGTTGGTGAAAACTTGACAAAAAGGGAAATCAGAAGGGGGCTTTTAACCTAGATTTCAAAGACCTTTCCATCTTCTGCCAGTACCGTGTCCGGGAATTGGACGGCAGCTTCCTTCAGGAACAGGTCCATGTTCTTATACCGGGTCGAAAAATGCCCCAGGATAAGTTTTTTCACCCCGGCTTTCAGGGCGATCTGTGCCGCCTGGAGCGCCGTGGAATGCCCCGTCTTTTCAGCAAGCGAGGCTTCCGTTGACAAAAAGGTGGCTTCGTGGTATAACAGATCCGCCCCGGCTATATAGTCTACCCTGGATTCGTCATAGGCCGTATCGCTGCAATAGGCATAACTTTTGGGTTCCGGGGGATCGAAGGTCAGATCCGAATTGCCGATCTTCTCCCCTGAAGCGGATACGGCATCCTTACCCTTTTTGATATTCTTGAAATACGCCTTGTCTATCTTATATTTTGCGACCGCCTCCATATTTAACCCCCTTTCCCTGGGTTTTTCCTCAAACAGGAATCCATTGGTGTATACCCTGTGTTTCAGGGGGATGGTGGACACTTTTACTTTCTCATCCTCGAAGATCAATTCCGGGTTTGTGTCCTTCAATTCGTGAAAGACCAGTTGATAGCCAGTCCAGGAGTTTCCGACCCGCAACAAGAGCAGGATCACTTCTTTGATACCTTCCGGACCGTAGATATGAAGCTCTTTTTCACGCCCGAGCAACTGGAAGGTGGAAATCAGGCCCGGCAATCCAAAAAAATGGTCTCCGTGAAGGTGTGAGATGAAGATGTGGTTGAGCCTGGAAAATTTTACCTTGTGTTTCCTTAGCTGCACTTGCGTTCCCTCCCCACAATCGATCAGAAAAATATGGTCCCTGATCTCCAGGATCTGGGAGGTGGGGTTACCTTTCATACTCGGGGTGGCTGCATGACAGCCCAGGATGTGCAGCTTCATAGAAGGAAGGAGTTTGCCTCGAGATAATCTTCCACTTCCTGTTTCGTATACGCTGTTCTCAGGGTGAACGAATAGGGAGTCTCCCCTGAAGTATTGAGGTGATCGAGTCGTTTTTTAGCTTCTGCCAGGCTTATTTCCGGGCTCTCGCTATACCAGCAGGCCACATGGCTGTCTTCTAGTTTAGAGAACCACTCCTTTCGCCTTCTGAAGATCTCGGCATGACCTGTCCTGTACGTAAAATGCATCAGGGCATCCCGGGATTCCCAAACCGACATATTGACCACTAATGCCCGGTCCCCGAATACCTCTTCCACTCCGCTGTCCGGCTCTTCTATCCACCTCCATACAAATCCGGGACTCCCTTCGGCAAGGGCGTTGATCCCGGGAATATTATTGACAAAATCCGACATGCGGGGGTCATCCAGCGGATATTTGGCCCTGGCGATATTGATCTGTGAAAAGTAATCAAGCATGACTCAGAGTTCGAGGTCGCGTTCTATATCTTCCATCTCAATGATATCCATCGCTTCCTGCAGGGTGGGTGCCAGGCTGATCTCTTCCGGCACATCCTCGTAATCTATCTTATCCGTGACCAGCACAAATGACTTATTGGCTTTCTTATGCTTGCGCGACAGATCGAGGAATTCAAGCATATCCCCCACTGTAAGACGGTTAAAGGAAAACAGGTTGACGACGATATGGTCGTTACGGATCTTGTCGTAGGCATTTTGGAGGTTCTCGATGAATTTCAAGAGGCTGATATTCTCCTGATAGACAATGGTTGTGTTGCCGTCCTTATCAAAGATCATGACTCAGGTTTTTAGTTGTGAGGCCAGCAGGTAGATCACCGCCATACGGATGGCAACCCCGTTCTCTACCTGGTGCAGGATAATGGACTGGGATGAATCTGCCACGTCACTGGTGATCTCCACCCCCCTGTTTATGGGTCCGGGGTGCATGATCACGATCTCCTTGTCCAGGCTGTCCAGCAATTCTCTGTTAATCCCGAATTGCTGGGTGTACTCCCTGGTGGTCGGGAAGTAACTCATCTCCATGCGTTCGTTCTGTACCCTGAGCATGTTGGCCACATCACACCATTCCAGGCCCTTTCTCAGCTCAGGTTCCACTTCCACCCCAAGGCTTTCTATGTACTTGGGAATCAGCGTCCTGGGGCCGCAGACCTTTACCTGTGCCCCCTGAAGTTTCAAAGCAAAGATATTAGAAAGGGCTACCCTTGAGTGGAGGATATCCCCGACGATGATCACTTTTTTCCCGCCTACCTCCCCGAGTTTCTCCCTGATGGAATAGGAATCGAGCAGGGCCTGTGTTGGGTGTTCATGGGCTCCGTCGCCGGCGTTAATAATAGACGCATTGACGTGTTTTGAGAGGAAGATACCCGCACCGGGATTTGGGTGACGCATCACTACCATATCTACCTTCATAGACAGGATATTGTTCACCGTATCGATGAGTGTTTCCCCTTTCTTTACCGAAGACTGGGAAGCCGAAAAATTGAGTACATCTGCAGACAATCGCTTTTCCGCCAGTTCAAAGCTCAGTTTGGTGCGCGTACTGTTCTCAAAAAAAATGTTGGCAATGGTAATATCCCTGAGGGAGGGAACCTTTTTGATCGACCTGTTGATGACCTCCTTGAACTGGTCTGCCGTTTCAAAAATGAGTTGTATATCCTTCTCGTTCAGATACTTGATCCCCAGTAGATGTCTTACGCTTAATGCCGGCATTTCCTTATCTGTTGACTAAATAAACAACATCTTTTCCCTCATTCTCCTTCCAGAGCACCTTCACCTTCTCTTCATTGATCGCATCCACCTGACGGCCCCTGTAATTGGGCTGAATGGGCAGGTGCCTGCTGAACCTCCGGTCTATGAGGGTGAGCAACTCGATCTCCTCCGGCCTGCCGAACGACTGTATAGCCGTCAGGGCAGCCCGTATACTGCGCCCCGTATACAACACATCGTCAATCAGGACCACCTTCTTCCCCTCGACCAGAAAATCGATACTGGTGGAACTGGCTTCCAGTGGCTTCTCCCCCCTCCGGAAATCATCCCGGAAAAAGGTGATATCCAGGAGCCCGAGCTTAATATCCTTCACCTTGTATTCTTCCTTGAGGAGTTTAGCCAGCCGATTGGCCAGAAAAGTCCCCCGGGGCTGTAATCCGATCAGAACCGTGTCTTTAAAATCGAGGTGATTTTCTAAGAGTTGGCACGCCAGTCGATGTAAAATAATGTGGATTTCTTTTGAGGAAAGAAGTACTTTTTGACTCATGGTTTGCG
>NZ_JBFGBM010000179.1:0-5250 GCF_041567615.1 Muriicola sp. | reverse complement strand
TGCAAATTTAAGACAAAGTTTTGTTTGCACAAATAATTTTAAGCACAATCCAAGCGGGGTCTGGCAATATTACAGGTGTTAAACCTTTGGGAAATATTGATCCCGATAAATTTTTTAATTAGTAATTTCGCCTCTGTTGGTAAAAGGAAGACCTGATGGTATCAAAAAACTTCGATAAATGGGACTCCCTGACGGGTTGGGGGGTTTTTTTTATAGCCCTGATCGTATATGGACTCACTGTGGAACCTACCAGTAGCTGGTGGGATGCGGGAGAATACATCACCACCTCGGCCAAACTTCAGGTGGCCCATCCACCCGGTGCCCCTCTCTTTCAGATGATAGGCGCTTTTTTTGCCATGTTTGCCATGGAGCCCGATCAGGTGGCCAGGATGGTAAACTATATGTCGGGTGTATCCAGTGCTTTTACCATCCTTTTTATGTTCTGGACCATTACCAACCTCACCCGTAAACTCATTGCCGGGTCCGGGACCCTGAGCAACCCCCAGGCTATTGCCATCCTCGGGAGCGGATTAGTGGGCTCCCTGGCCCTGACCTTCTCCGACAGTTTCTGGTTCAATGCCGTGGAGACCGAGGTCTACGCCATGGCCAGCCTGATCATGGCCCTATTGCTCTGGCTTGGGCTGAAATGGACAGACAACCTGGACCATCCCAGGGGCAACAAATACCTGGTCCTGATCTCTTTTGTGGTCGGACTCACCTTTGGGATACAGTTCATGGGCTTCCTCGCCATCCCCTCCATAGGCCTGCTCTATTACTTTAAAAAATACAAGAAGACCACGGTCAAGAATTTCCTGCTCGCCAATATCACGGTGGTGGCCGTCCTCATGCTGGTCTATAAATTTTCCCTCACCTATGTGCTCAAGCTTTTCGGGTGGAGCGAGGTCTTTTTTATCAATAGCATAGGCCTGCCTTTCAATTCAGGGACCATCATCATGGGCCTGGTCTTTGTCGGCGTGTTTTATTACGCCCTGAGGTATACCCGCAGGAATAACTACGTGACGGCGAACACCCTGGTCCTTTGTGCAATGTTCCTCTTCCTGGGATTTTCTTCCTGGTTGATGCTGCCCATCAGGGCCAATGCCAACGTGGTCATCAATGAGAACAACCCCTCTGATGCCAGGTCCCTCCTCGCCTATTACAACCGGGAGCAGTACCCGGGGGTAGACAGTCCTTTTTACGGCACTTATTACTCCGATGCCTTTGCCAAGCCCGGACCCGATAAAGATGACAAGCCTAAATACGAGAAGGACGAAGCCCTTGGCAAATACGTCATCGTCAATAAATACAAGGATGCCATACAGGGGCCCAATCCCGACCATCAGGGATTCCTGCCCAGACTGTGGAGTGATCAGCACGCAGAGAACTACATGAAGTTCTTCGGTCCGCTCGATTTCCGGATGACCACCAGTAATGAGGAATTGCAAAGGGCGGTCAACCAGGTCAAAACAGGCTATGCCAATGGGGAGATAGACGAAGCCCAATACATCAGTTTCCTGCGGCAGTTCAGCGAATATCTGGAAGTACAACCCCCCAGTCTGTGGGACAATATCAATTATATGTTCCAATTCCAGTTCGGGTATATGTACTGGAGGTATTTTATGTGGAATTTTGTAGGCAAACAGGACGATGTACAGGGCCGATACAACGGCAACGGGGAATGGCTGAGCGGGATAGGCTTTATCGACAGCCTCCGACTGGGCAGCCAGGAGAATCTGCCCAAGGATGTGCTGGAAAACAAGGGTAGGAATACCTATTTTTTCCTGCCATTACTCCTGGGGATCATAGGTCTGGTCTTCCAGGTATCCCGAAATCCAAAACAATTCTGGGTCCTCTTTGTATTCTTTATCTTTACGGGGATCGCCATACAATTCTATACCAACCCCTTTATCTTCCAACCCCGGGAAAGGGATTATTCCCTGGTCGGCTCTTTCTACGTCTTTGCCATCTGGATAGGGATTGGGGTCTATGGGCTGTACGAGGAATTCAGCAAACTTCTGACCCCAAAAATATGGGCGCCGGTGATCACCCTGGTATGCCTGTTGAGCGTACCGGGGGTGATGGCCTACCAGAACTGGGACGACCATGACCGCTCAGGGAGATATACGGCTAGAGCCGCGGCTAAAGCATATTTGGATTCCTGCCAGGAAGATGCAGGGGCCATGTTGTTTACCATAGGGGACAACGATACCTTCCCTCTCTGGTACGTACAGGAAGTGGAGGGATACCGAACCGATGTACGGGTGATCTGCACAAGTCTTTTCGCGACAGACTGGTATGTAGACCAAATGAAGCGAAAAGCCTACAAGAGTGACCCCATCCCCTCTCAACTCACTCACGACCTGTACCGGTACGGTAACAGGGATGTGATCTACTACCAGGGGATCACGGAAAGGCGATGGGACATCAAGGACTTCATGAAATGGGTAGGCAGCAATGACCCCCAGACCAAACTGGGGTCCCTGTTGGAAAAGCAGGGAGCTGATACCAGCGGGTATTCCGAAAGCACCCTGGACCTGGTCTACTACCCTACCAACAAGATCCGGGTCCCCGTAAACAAGAAAAACGTGCTGGAATCCGGACTGGTCAAAGAAAAAGATTCGGCCCTGATCGTGGATTATATCGATATCGACCTGCCTCAGGCCCTGCCCAAGAACCGAATCATGATGTTAGACATCATCGCGAACAATGACTGGAAGCGGCCTATTTATTTCTCGGGGGGCAGTTTCGACAAGGCTGAATACATTTGGATGAAAGACTACCTGCAGTTAGAAGGGATGGCCTACAAACTGGTGCCCATCAAGACTAAGAACCCCAGCTCCTATGAGATGGGTCGCATCGATACCGAGATCATGTACCATATCGTCAAAGGCTGGGAGTGGGGAAATTCGGGCAGTTCCGAAATCTATCACGACCCCCAGACCCGTACTCAGGGTCTCTCCTTCAGGAGCAACCTGGCCAGACTGGTCGAGGCCCTCATCGATGAGAATGAGATCGACAAGGCGAGGGAGATCATCGACCTTACCATGGAGAACCTGCCGGTAGCCTATTACGGTTTTTACACCTTTGTGGAACCCTTCCTGGATGGATATTACAAGGTGGGGGAGACTACAAAGGCAAGGGGCCTCTACCAGGAGCTCAAGGAGATCTACCAGAGCAGGCTGAATTACTACGCAGGCACCCCCCTGGACGAGCAGTATGACAACCTCGAGGATATCATCGGAGACATGGAGGGATATCGCAGGATCATCGATATCCTGATCGAGAATGACGACAGGGAAATGGCGGAGAAGGAAACGGCCATATTCAACGACCAGATCGACCAGTTCAGCCACTTCTACCAGGACGACCTGCTGGAGGAATTACCGGAAGAAGATTTCGATGAACCCGGAATCATAGATACGCTACCTGCATCAGATACCATCAATGCGGATGCGACACAGGTGGAAGAAGCTGAGATCCCTGAAAATTAGGTAACGCCGGATAAGATCACGGGAGCAATAAACCGGATGTTGAAAGATTAGATGTATTCGTTGAGGATACCGATCAGGGTATTGGCGTCCTGTTCTCCGCTCTGCCTCCAGACCATCTCTCCCTTTTTGTAGATCATCAAGGTAGGCAGGCCCTTTACCCTGAGAGCCTGGGACAATTCCTTGTTCTTGTCCACATCGATCTTGATCACCTTACCCTTGTCTCCCAGCGCCGCAGCTACATCCCTCAATACGGGGTGCATGGCCGTGGATTGCTCATTCCATTCAGCATAGAAATCGAGTAGAACCGGCACATTGAGATCTATCAGTTCACCGAATTTAGACATAGGTGTTGAGTTGGGTTACGAATCAAATGTAATAAAAATTGTTAAACACCACGGAAATCAAAGGCTTACACGATATTCTTTAACGAATTTTTTACACAATTTCCTTCTTCTTCAGGCGGATCACAGTGATCTCGGGCCAGATACCTACCCGACCCGGATAGCCCAGGAAGCCAAAACCCCTGTTCACGTTGATGAATTGTCCCAATTCCTCATAGATCCCGGCCCAGTACTTATAGCGCCATTTTACAGGGCTCCATTTGACCCACCCCGGGATCTCTATCCCGAATTGCATGCCGTGGGTGTGTCCGCTCAGTGTGAGGTGATAATGGTATTCATCCTGTATCACCACGTCCTCCCAGTGGGAAGGGTCATGGCTCATCAGGACTTTGAAATCGTCTTTGTCAATTCCCCTCACGGCTTTTTTGAGGTCGCCCGCCTTTTTGAAGCCGCCCCGGCCCCAGTTCTCCACGCCCACCAGGGCCAGTTTGTCTTTTCCTCTCCTGAGGTATCGGCTTTCGTTCAATAGCAGGTCAAATCCCATCTCCTTCTGCATATCCTTGAGGACCTCCAGGTTTTCAGCCTTGAGTTCGGGGGTGTCCCACGGAACGTAGTCCCCGTAATCGTGGTTTCCGAGGATAGAGAACTTTCCGTCCCTCGCCTTGAGGGTAGAAAAAAGGTCTTTCCACGGGGCCATCTCCAGGGCCATGTTGTTGACCATATCCCCTGTAAAGAGGATCACATCGCTCTCCTGTTTATTGATCAGGTCTACGGCGTATTCGATCTTCTTTCTGTTGTCAAAACTTCCGCTGTGGATATCCGAGATCTGGGTGATCTGATAGTTGTGGAAAGAATCAGGAAGGTCTTCAAACTCGAGGTCGTATTTCAGGACCTGGAAGTTGTACTTCCCCCGGTACATTCCGTAGAGTAATGCCCCAAAAGGAATGGCCGCGATCCCCATGGCGATCATGCTGAGAAAACGCCTCCTGGCTGGCAAGCTGAACTCCGTAGTGCTACCGAACAGCTTGCCCAGCAGGGCTGAGATCGTCCGGAAAATATCCTCTGAGAACAGGAATACAATGGTGATGATCTCGAAGGTGAGCATGGCAATGAGGAAACCGAAGGCATAGCTCTTCGGCCGGTTCAGCACACTGCCATCACTTTCTCCGAAGGTGAATTGATAGACGAAGTTGCCGAGCACCAGAAGGCCCAGCGCCATAAAGGTGTAGTAGACCCAAGGAAAACGGGAAACTGTTTTGATCGCCTGCAGGGAGTAATACCCCATGATGCAGTAAATGGCAATAAAAACAATCCAGCGAAGCATATTCCTTTTTTACAAATATATTTTATTACGAAGCCTTCCGGGATTCTTTTAGACTTAATTAACGCTTTCGATCACTTTTCTCAGGATTTCAGGA
>NZ_JBFGBM010000178.1:0-5260 GCF_041567615.1 Muriicola sp. | reverse complement strand
GATGAGTTCATTTTCGGGGAGCAGATCCTGGTTTGTCCCATTCAGGAACCCAATGCCAAAGGGAGAAGGATGTATATCCCGAGGGGAAGATGGTATGATTACTGGACCAACGAGACCCTGGTGGGAGGGACAGAGAAATGGGTGGATGCAGACATCGACAAGATCCCCATCTTCATCAAGGAAGGGGCTATCATTCCCAAATACCCAGTACAGCAGTACGTCGGGGAATTGAAACTGGAAGAGCTCCAACTGGATGTCTATTACAAGAATGGGATAGAGAGCTCCATGATCTACGAGGATGCTGAGGACGGATATGACTATGTGAAAGGAGAATACAGCCTGAGGAATTTCAAACTGATCGGTAAAGAAAAGGAACTTATCCTGCAACAGTTCAAGGACGGTAATTACGTGACCTCGTATGAGACCTTTAAACTCAACCTGATGGGACTTCCTTTCAAGATCAAGTCGATCCAGCTCGATAACGAGGCCATAGCGCTCAAGGATGTCAAGATGAACGGCAGTAACACCCTGCACGTGACCAAAGAATTTTCGGTCCTTCACATTCTGGGAAAGTGATTTTTCGTAAATTCCACGCAAACAAGAAATGATGATGAAGAGACTACTTCTGGCCGCATTCCTGTTGCTGGCTGTGGCCGCCTGTAAGACAAATCCCTTTACGGGAAAGAGCACCCTTAACTTCTACCAGAACAATTCCATCTTTCCCTCCGCATTTGCTCAGTATGACGAATTCCTGAAGTCGAACAAGGTGGTTTCCGGTACAGAGGAATCGCGGATGATCACCAACGTGGGTCAGAGGATCGCCAGGGCTGCAGAGCGATGGCTCAGCGCCAACGGGTATCCGGGGTACCTTAAAGATTATCAATGGGAATACAACCTGGTACAGGACGAAACCGTGAATGCCTGGTGCATGCCCGGGGGCAAGATCGTATTTTATACAGGGATCATGCCTATCTGCCAGGGAGAAACAGGCGTTGCCGTGGTCATGGGGCACGAGATCGCCCATGCCCTTGCAGATCACGGGGCTCAACGTATGAGTGCTGCCATGGTCCAACAGGGCATCGCTATCGCGGGGAACATCTCCATTGACGATCCCCAGAAAAGGAATATCTTCAACCAGGCCTACGGGATCGGATCTACGGTCGGCGTCATGCTGCCTTTTAGCAGAAGTCACGAGACCGAAGCAGACCGGATCGGATTACAGATCATGGCTATTGCCGGGTACAATCCGGAAGAGGCTGCAGAATTGTGGAAAAGGATGAAAGCTAATTCCGGTGGGGCCGCCCCGCCTGAATTCCTGAGTACGCACCCTTCCAACGATACGCGCATCGCCAACCTTACGAGTTGGGCCCCCCTGGCCAAGGAGGAGGCCAGGAAATTCGGGGTGACGAGTTTTCAGTAATGAAACGCGACTTTAGACCGTACCCGGTATCGATGGGGAATCGGCCTGTTGCTAAAGTCGTTCTAAACCGATCTATATGGCCCGAAGCATCCTTTTGAAGGGTAGCAGAAAATTACTCAATGCCTGGGCTTTCTATGACTGGGCCAATTCGGTGTACAGCCTGGTCATTGCCTCTGCGATCTTCCCGATCTATTACGGCGCCCTTTTCAGGATAGCGGAGATTGAAAAGGTCAGTATCTTTGGCGGAGAAATCGCCAGGGCACCTCTGATCAGCTATACCACCTCCATCGCCTTTGTATGTATCGCCATTATCACCCCTCTCATTTCCGGGATTGCCGATTACCTGGGCAACAAAAAGGTGTTCATGCAGTTTTTTTGCTATCTCGGGGGGGTTGCCTGTATAGGGCTTTTCTGGTTTTCCCTGGAACACATCGAGGCAGGTCTGATCTGTTATTTTTTTGGGCTGGTGGGCTTCTGGGTGAGTTTCGCCATCAATAATTCCTATCTGCCTGACATCGCGTATCCCGAACAACAGGACAAGATCAGTGCCAAGGGATTTTCCATGGGCTATATCGGAAGTGTTATCCTGCTGCTGATCAATCTGGCCATGGTTATGAGGCCGGGATTTTTCGGGATCGAAGGAGAAGGAGCAGAACTGCTGGCCATGCGATATTCCTTTGCGTCTGTAGGGATCTGGTGGATCGCTTTCAGTCAGTACACCTTTTACCACCTGCCCAAAGGGAACAAAAGGGTGGGTGAGAGGCAGCGTGTTATCCTGAATGGATTCAGGGAGCTCAAAGGTGTCTGGAAACAACTGGGGCATGAAAGAAGGCTGAAACGCTATCTAGGAGCCTTCTTCGTCTACAGCATGGCCGTACAGACTGTGATGCTTATTGCGGCCTATTTCGGAGAGGAAGAAGTGGCCTGGGGATCGAGTGAGGAGCGAACCATCGGCCTGATCGTCAGCATCCTCCTGATCCAGCTCGTGGCGATCTTGGGTGCTACCCTTACTGCGCGCGCTTCAGAAGCTTTTGGAAACATCCGTACCCTGGTGGTCATCAACCTGATATGGGTACTCATCTGTATCTACGCCTATTCCGTTCAGAGTCCGATGGAATTCTATATAGCTGCAGGCTTCGTTGGTATAGTCATGGGAGGGATACAGGCTCTTTCCCGCTCTACCTACAGCAAATTTCTGCCTGAGACCAAAGACACCACCTCTTTTTTCAGTTTTTACGATGTGGCTGAAAAGATCGGAATCATCATAGGCACATTTCTTTACGGTTTTGTGGCCCAGTTCACGGGAAGTATGCGAAACGCGACGATCTTTCTTGGGCTCTTTTTTATCCTGGGAGCGTTCCTTCTGCTGAGGGTAAAATCAAAGGCCCTGCAATAATAGGGCCTTCACAGAGTATCAAATCGACTTATCCTTTCGAGATGTCCCCCGAACCCGAAGTCTTGCTATCCACTTTCTCGGGATTCCCTTTATAGAAAATATCCCCGGAGCCGGAGACCCTCGCCCTGAGGGATTCCTTTGCGGTTACTTCAATGTTCGCTGATCCTGATACCAGGGCATCGACGTGGTTCGCCTGCAGGTTATAGGCATGAATATCCCCGGAGCCTGAGATCTGAACCTTCAGGTTCTGGACTGCGCCTTCCAGGTTCATGTCCCCGGATCCTGAAACGGTCACGTCCAGATTCTCAGCTTCTATGGCAATGTCCATATCTCCTGAGCCTGAAAGCCGGGCCGACATGTCCCTGGCCTTTAGGACAGTCCTTCCTTCGAGGTCCCCGGACCCTGACATGGACAGGGAACTGATCTCTTCCACCGGGATGCTTACCGTAATTCCCCCGTTGAACCAGGAGGAGGGCTGAAGATTGATCCCGTTTTTGACCTTGACGACGAGTTTTCCGTCTTTAACTTCGGTAATGATGTATTCCAGGAGATTTTCTTCGCCTTTTAGAGTCACGGAACCTTCTTCTCCGTCTACGATCTCTGTATCGAACCAACCCCCGACCGAGATCTCGTCATAATCACCCGTGATCCTTTCTATGGTGACTACTTGCCCGTTGCCTTTTACTTTTTTGCCCCATTGAGCGAAGGTTATATTTACTGCTATCAGAAGCACACTCAGAAGTCCAATTTTTTTCATTTCAATGAGTATTTCAGAGTTAGTTTCTCTTCAATGTCACACCGCCGTAATCACTGCTTATCGAGACCAGATTTCCACTGTTCTGCCTGCCATAATACCCTTTGTAATAGCGCTCCCGGTCTTTCTCTTTGCTGACGGTGATCTCCAGGCCTTCCTTTCCGCTGACCCCTGCATAGTCCGTGCTGATCTCAAAATCGAAATTATACTGCGGGTTATAGCCGATCTTGATCCCGGTGTAGTCTGTGCGGATACTGACATTTCCTGCATCCGATGCCAGTTCCTGAATCCTTATGGCCCCGTAATCTGCGCTGATATCTACATTGCCGTGTACGGTCCCCAGGGTTACGTTGATGTAATCTCCATTGCCCTGAACATTGCCTACGCTATTTACCTCAAGGCTACCATAATCACTGGAGTACTGGAGGTTCCCCATCTCCTGTACCACAGCGTCTGTATAGTCGGCATTGATGATGAGATCACCGGCCTTTTCTATAGTGAATCCTGAATAATCGGCCCTGATCTTAGCGCTGTTGATGTACCCGATATAGGATTTAGAGGTATAGTCGAATCTCAGGTCGTTATTCCTTCCCCTGAGCTCGCCTAATTGCAATCTGCCGTAGTCGCAGCTGATCTTGGCAAAGCCGTCTATTCTGTCAAGGGTGATATTCCCGTAGTCGTTACTGATGTGAATGCTGTTCTTCACCGGGAGCTTGATCGTGTAGTCGATCTGCATACTCACATTGTTGTTTTTGCCCCAGCTCCAGTTCCATCCTCTTTCCTTCTCGAAGGTGGTTCTGGCAGAAACCATAGAGGCGTCGGCTTCGAATGCCACAGAGATCTCATCGAGCTTCTCCTGTACCTTGCTCTCGTTATTGCCGTTGGTCTTAATGTTGACCTCTATCACCACCCGGTTCTCATTCCAGGAAGCCATAGTGATATTGCCATAGCTGTTTGAAACCTTGAGGGTAGCATTGGCATTGACATTGAATTCTTTTTCAATTTTCTTCTCCTTGGTGTATTTTCCTTTCATGGGATCTCCATGAGCCCCTGCCAGCAATGGGAGGGCGATAAGAAAAAGGATCAATTTTTTAAAGGGTAGTACTGTTTTCATTTTCTTGTACTTTAAGTTTTTTTACGGTTTCTAATTTTTCCATCACATCTTCCAGCAGGTCGATTCGCATCTGGAAGTTCTGTACGATGGCACTGAGCAGGATCTTTTGATCCCCTCCTTCGAGTAAATCACTCCGGAGTTGCTGGTAGTCGGTTTCAAGCAGGTCTAATTGGGCCATGGCATCGGAAACCAGTTTCCTCGCTTCAGGCGTATCTTCTTTTTCGAGCAGCGTTAGCTGTTGTTGTATTACCGCCGCAAAATAGCGCTCGGTATTGGATACCTCAGGAGAGACTTCAGCCATAGGGTCGCCGGAAGGCAATATGTCCGTGAAGGAACCCAGGAAGATCCCCAGCAGGAGCATGACGGAGGCTGCTATAGCCAGGGGTTTCCACCAGGACACTCCTTTGGTGCCTTCAGACCCTCGGGATTCCAGCCTGGAGAGAAATCTCTCCTGATGCCCTGCTCTCGGCTCTTCCCTGTCAAATTCCGGCTTCATTTCCCTGAAAAGGGCTGTCAAATCCTTATCGTTCATGATATAACGGGTTCTAATTTTTTTCTCAAACTGTCTTTGGCTCT
>NZ_JBFGBM010000177.1:0-5318 GCF_041567615.1 Muriicola sp. | reverse complement strand
CGAAAAAAGCCCTGAGGGTGAACTGGCAGACCGTAGGAGAGCTGGAAAGCACTACCATTCATAAAAAACGACTTGCCGACGCCCTGGTAAACGGACAGGTACAGGAGAGCAGGCGTGATGGAAACCCCGAAGCGGCCTTCAGGAAGGCTGCAAAGGTGATAGAGCGGACCTATAACGCTCCCTTTATCGCCCACAATACACTGGAGCCTATGAATTTCTTTGCTCATGTCACGGCAGACGGAGCCGAACTCATAGGACCCACCCAGACACCCGAAGCCCTGGAAGGGTCTGTGGCTAAATTGCTGGGAATGCCCCTTGAAAACATTACAGTAAATATGACGAGGATCGGAGGTGGATTCGGACGCCGTCTCTATGTCCATTTTGGTCTCGAGGCCGCGGCTATTTCCAAAAAGATTGGTGGGCCCGTCAAATTGATCTACACCCGAGAGGACGATATGACCCAGGGTACCTACAGGCCTACCTACAGTTCAGTGTACAAGGCAGGTCTGGATGAGAACAACAACCTGATCGCCTTTTCAGTAAGGGGCGCCGGATTGCCGGAAGGTCCGGTGTTCCCAAACAGGTTCCCGGCTGGAACGGTTGAAAATTATTCTGCTGAAAAGATCCTTGCCCCTACCAATGTGACTACAGGAGCATGGAGGGCCCCCAGGTCTAACTTTACCGCAGGGGCTGAGCAGTCCTTCCTGGATGAGGTAGCAGAACTGGCCGGTAAGGATCCCATCGATTTCCGCCTTGAACTGTTTGACAGAGCCATCAATGATCCTGTGGGTGCAGAATATGAATATGACGCTGAGCGATATGCGGGTGTTCTCAAACTGGTGAGGGAGAAATCAAATTGGAATACCCCCATGGAAGGAGTACACCGTGGCGTAGCCGCGTATTTCTGCCATTCTACCTATGTAGCGGAAGTATTCGATATGGTGATGGAGAACGGTAACCCGGTCATTCAAAAGGTATGGTGCGCAGTAGATTGCGGAATCGTCGTGAATCCCGATGCCGGAGTCAATATGATACAGGGAGGTGTGATCGACGGAATTGGCCACGCCATGTACAGTCAGCTCACCTTTGAGAACGGTTCGCCCAGGGAGATGAACTTCGACACTTATAAGCTCATCCGCCATTCACAGGCCCCGCGCGAGATCGAAGTGTTCTTCGTGCAGAACGAGATCGCCCCGACCGGACTTGGAGAGCCAGGGCTGCCACCGGCCATGGGTGCATTGGCCAATGCCATGTACAAAGCGACGGGAGTTCGCTATTACGACCAGCCATTTATGGGTATGGAAAGGAAAGTACTGGGTTGATCAACGGGCTGCGCATGCAGGTCAGATAACCTGAAATCCATGGGCAAAGGGATCAGCCTCATCTATGGTGATCCTGTTATAACCTGTGGTTTTAGCCCACCCTTGTATTCCGGGAATGATAGCTGGGTAGTCCCCTACCCGGGTCACGCCTTCAAGGGTACCGGTAAAGGTGGAGCCAATAATACTTTCGTGTACAAAGGGATTTCCTTCCTGCAATTTGCCCTTGGCAAACCACTGGGCCATCCTCGCCGATGTTCCTGTGCCACAGGGCGATCTGTCGATGGCTTTTTCTCCGTAGAACACAGCATTCCTGGTCGTGGAGGTTGAAGCAATCGGCTCACCGGTCCACATGAGATGGCTCACATCCCTGATCGTTGTGTTTTCAGGGTGAATGAATCGATCCGGATATTTTTCATTGATCCTCTGACGTATCAGCGGACTGAGCTGGATAAGCTGGCTCGCCGTAAAATGCGACAAGCCCCGAAAGTTTTCCTGGGGATCGATGATCGCATAGAAATTACCCCCGTAAGCCACATCAAAGATCAGCTTGCCCAGTACGGGGCAATTGACCTCCAATTTTTCTGCAGACAGGTAGGATGGTACATTCCTGAGTTTTACCCAGGCAACTTTTCCTTTCTCCATCCCATATTCGGCCACAATGATTCCGGCCGGGGCCTCCATCCTGATCATCCCCTGGCTTTTGGGGATAACCACCTTCTCCTCTATCGCCATCGTAATCGTTCCAATGGCCCCATGCCCACACATCGGCAGGCAGCCACTGGTCTCAATGAACAGGATTCCAAAGTCGTTTTCGGGATCGGCAGGCGGATAGAGGATGCTTCCACTCATCATATCATGACCCCTGGGCTCGAACATCAGGCCCTTCCTGATCCAGTCGTATTCCTTTAAAAAATGCTGTCGCTTTTCGCTCATGGTGGCTCCCTTAAGGTCGGGGCCTCCTTTGACCACCAGCCTGACTGGGTTACCGCAAGTATGTCCGTCTACGCAGTAAAATGTCCGCCTTGCCATGGAGTCTTATAATTTATCCCGGGTGAGATTGCCATCGATGCGCCTTAACAGTTTCAGGGGGTTGGCATTCTGAAGCGCCGGAGGGAGCAGGGAATCCGGGCAATTCTGGAAACACACCGGCCTGAGCCAGCGATTGATCGCATCTTCGCCGACGGCTGTAAAGCGGCTGTCTGTAGTAGCGGGATAAGGGCCCCCGTGATGCATGGAAGCACAGACCTCCACGCCCGTGGGCACACCGTTAAAGATAAGGCGCCCTACCCGTTCCTTCAGTTGCCTTAACAGGAAGTCATATCCTGCCAGTTCCTCTGGAGTCCCGATCACTGAAGCGGTGAGCTGCCCTTCGATCAGAGCGACCGAGCGCTCAAGATCCTCGATGTTCTGGCATACCACCAAAAGGGAAAAAGGGCCAAATACCTCCTGATGCAGCCTGGGGTTTTCCCTGAAATCAGCAGCTTTAACCTTCAGAATGGTAGGTCTGCCCACATTGGGTTTTGCCGTATCGCTGATTTCTGCAACTACGGAAGTACCTTTTTGCTCTCTGGCCTGTTCCCGTCCCTGGTTGTATTTCTGAGCGATATCCGGGTGCAGCATCGTCGAGGGTGACACCTGATGTATTTCCTCTGAAAGTATTTCCGAAAATCGATCGAGATCAGAATTCTCAATCCCTATGAGTATGCCCGGGTTAGTACAAAACTGCCCGCTTCCCAAAGTCACGGAGCCCGCAATAGTCTTTGCCCATAAATCTTTTTCCTTCTTCAGCATCTCCGGCAGGAGGATTACCGGGTTTACACTCCCCATTTCAGCAAATACCGGGATAGGTTCCTCCCTGGATGCCGCCAGATTGAAAAGGGCACGCCCACCCCCGTGACTGCCGGTAAAACCAACGGCCTTAATAAAAGGATGCTTCACCAGGGCCTCCCCTACCTCGTGTCCCTTGCTGTTGAGATGAGAAAATACCCCTTCGGGCAAGTTGTGCTTTCTAGCCGCACTGGCGATGGCCGAGGACACCATATTCCCGGTTCCTGCGTGCATGGGATGCCCTTTGACGATCACAGGGCAGCCCGCGGCAAGAGCACTGGCCGTGTCGCCTCCTGCAGAAGAATACGCCAATGGAAAATTGCTGGCGCCGAAGACAACCACAGGGCCTACAGGCACCATCATCTTTCTGAGATCTACCCTGGGATTGGGTTCGCGATGCGGGAGGGCGGTGTCTATACTCGGCTGAACATAAGATCCCTCTTCCACAAGTCTGGCGTACAATTCTAATTGTCCAACGGTCCTGCCCCGCTCCCCCTTTGCCCTGCCTTCAGGTAAGCCCGATTCAGCGCAGTATAGATCTATAAGGTCGTCACCAAGAGCCATGATCTCCTGGGCTATGGAACGGAGAAATCCGGCCCGGGTCTCCTTGCTGGTTTCCGCATAAAAAACGGCGGCGCTGTGTGCAAGGCTCACAGCCTCTTCTACTTCCTCCCGGGAGGCTTCGTAAAAAACGGTCTCATTCTCCTTATTCAGTACCGGGTTGATGGTCCTGAAAGTAACATTTCCCCTCTGGGTCCTGTCATATCCTACAATGTTCTTTCCGTCTAACATATCGTGGTTACTATGAATGGGTAAGATGAGGCAATACCGGTCTGCTGGCGAGGGCCGTCTCTATGATCTGCTTCACTCTTTGCCTCTCTTCTCCCTGCAGGGGGAGCCTTGGAGCCCTAACATACTCACTGCCCAGTCCCGTGGCCACTTCCGCCAGTTTGATATTCTGAACGAGCTGTGGATTGATGTCGAGTTCCAGAAGAGGCATGAACCAACGGTATATGGCGAGCGCCTCTTTATACCGACCCGCTTTTGCTAAATGAAAAATGGCGACCGTCTCTTCTGGAAAAGCACAGACCAGCCCGGCAACCCATCCGTCTGCCCCGGCGACCAGGCTTTCGAAGGCCAGGGTATCCACGCCGCACAGGACCTTTAACCGATCCCCAAAGTTGTTGCGCAATCGGGTGATATTAGTGATGTCGCGTGTGGATTCTTTAACGGCTTGTATGGTGTCGAATTCAAGCAGGGTTTCAAACATAGGAAGGGTCACTTCAATCCCATAGTCTACCGGATTGTTATAGATCATGATCGGGAGGTCCGTACTGCGCGCAACTTCCGAGAAATAAGTAACGGTCTCATGTGCTGTGGCCTTGTATCGCATAGGGGGCAGCATCATCAGTCCGTCTGCTCCAAATTTCTGTGCATTCTCCGCTGCCAGGATGGCTCCCTTGGTGGATTGTTCTGCAATGTTGATGATCACGGGTACGCTCCCCTGTACATGCCCAACCGTAGCCCGGATCAATTCTTCCTTTTCACCGTCATCCAGGGTGCTGGCTTCTCCAAGGGTACCCCCGAGAATGATCCCGCTAACTCCTGAATTCAACTGTGCTTCGATGTTCTTCAGAAACAAGTCGAGATCAAGGACATCCTCCTTTGTAAATTTCGTGGTCACCGCCGGCATGACCCCTTCCCATACTACCTTCATACTGAAAAGACTTAGGGTTGCAAAGTACATTTCTTTCTTTGCAAACACAAGGAATCACTCCGGTGAATTCAAAACGAACGAAAGAGATCGAAATACTTGATTTTCAGTGTCTCACACCTGTTCCGGATTGGAATTTTAAGATCCCTTTCATACTTTTTCTGATTGTTTTACCTATTTTTGGGCCACTCAGAAAAATCGTTATGTCAAAGTACTTACTTCTAACGGGCCTCATCTGTTTGGCGGCCTGTAATTCAACCAGTAAAACAGCCAGTGCACCTGTTGCCCAAACGTCTACGGCAGATCCTGTGACCTATGCGGCTACCATTACGGAAAGCGAACTTAAGGATCACTTGTATACCTATGCTTCAGATGAATTTGAGGGAAGAGAAACAGGAACAGAAGGCCAGAAAAAGGCCGTGAATTATCTGCGTCAGCATTATATGGATTTAGGT
>NZ_JBFGBM010000176.1:0-5496 GCF_041567615.1 Muriicola sp. | reverse complement strand
CAGGGTATGACGGGTTCCAAACCCGACCAGGGTAGTCACATCAGCCCGGATGCGATCTGCTGAGACCGCATCGATGATATCGTAAATATCTTTGGAAGACTGGGCTAAGGATACGGAGGTTACCATTAGCAGCAAAGGAAGCAGATAATTTTTCATGATGTTTTTCTGTATTTATTTTCAACCGGGGGAAACTCAAATCAAAGCAGACCCGGGACCGAGTAAAAAACGCGGGATACCAAAGGTAATACCTACTTTTTATATCCGGGGGATCACAGGTAAAAAAACTGCCCCCCCCCTGAGCTGAAAGGAAAAGAGTTCGTATATGCTATCTCTCAGGGTTCTTGCTTTCTTTTTAGAGGAATTTCCGCGACAAACAGCAGGACTCCGGTGGCGTAATGGGTCGCCATCCGGGTGATCCCTTCGACTTCATCTTCGGGCAAATTTCTAAAGACTGTCCATTCGTCAGAGATACCGGGGTAGAATTGCCAAAGCGTACTTCCACTACCCGCAAGAACTCTTCCGTCCATTAGCCAGCACACGTCCTGCACGCCGGGGGGCAGATCTGTGATCACTTCAGTAGCCCCGGATACCGGATCTACCGACTTCAATTCACTTTTCCCGCCTTCCCGGTTTACAAAGCTCACGAGCTGTGTATGTGGTATTCGGTGCAGAGAGCGACCCACATTCTTTTGGAAGGTGTAGTGGGTATCGCTTTTCAAGTGAGAGACCACCAGGTCCATCCTGTCATCTACCAGAACGGCTGATACCAGTAATTCGGGGCTATACCAGAGGTGGTAGCCTACCTTAAGGTTTTTGAGTATCGGTCTTGACTTACCCGTTTTCCAATCGTACCTGTACAGGAGTTGCTTTCCATCCTCGTCTAGCCTTATGGCCGAAAAATCCTCGCTTCCCGGGATTCTCGTGGGAGAATATTCACCCCCTCCGGGTGTATCTGTTTTCCATACCTTGCCATGGTCTGAAAGGGTATAAGCCAACACATCTGTCTGTCCATTCCTTGTGGAGGAGAACAGAACCAGCGAATCATTGTAAAAGGAGGGCTGGTTGTCATAACCTGGATTTTGAGAAAGGTTCCTGATCTCACTCCGATCTACCTCCTGGGTGGTAGACACCAGGTCTAGCAGGAAAACCTCCGTATCTGCCTGGGAGAAGATCAATGTCGGCGTGGTGGTAAGGAAAAGGACCAGGAGGATTCTGAATCTATCCGACCTTTTTTTCTGTAAAGCGAGAGAGGAGGTCACGGACATTTTTAATACTGTCTAGATAATATTTTGCCTGTGTCTTTTGCCGGCCGACCTTCACAGTTACTGCCGTATCGGGGAGTTCCTGGAACATGAATTCATCTGTCCAGTCGTCTCCTATCGCGAAGACAAAGTCGTATTCGTCTCGGGTAAAAATACGCATTGCCGCCCTTCCTTTGTTCACATTGCTGCTTTTAATCTCCATGACCTTATTCCCGTTCAGCACACTGAGGTCGTCATTGGCGATAAGGCTTCTGAGGACTGTGTTCAGTTCGGATGCTCTCTTCTGCCCAAAATCAGGGTCTGTATTGCGGTAATGCCATGCCAGGGAGTAGTTCTTTTCCTCGATAAAACTGCCCGGAGTTCGGTCTACAAAAGATTCGAGAACCGGACTGATCTTTTCCATCCAGTCCTTTTTCACATTTTCCAGCATGGTGAATTCATCACCTTTTTCAGAGAGCCAAACCCCGTGTTCCACGATCATATTGTATTTCTTTTTGAGGAACCAGCGACCAAAGGTCTCTTTATCTCTGCCGCTGATCAGGTAGATGTCCATATCGGGCAGTGAGGTCAGGGCATCCAGCAACCGGAAGAGCTCCTTATCAGGGGATGCTTTCTGGGGGTCGTTGTGAAAGCCGGCCAGGGTGCCGTCGTAATCCAGGAAGAGCAAGCGCTTACGGGCAGCGTGGTAATCCTCCATTACGGTATTGGTGAGATCCACCGAGAGCCTGCGGGTCACATAGGCCGGATCCTTGTCCCTTTGTTCGGTCAGGGATCTCATGAAATCATTGGCCCATTTTTCCACGTTGTACCGCTCAAGCCTTTTCTGCAACACGTCGTTCCTGGATTTTTGTTCTTTCTGGGGCATCTGTATCGCCCTGTGGATGGTATCGGCGATCTGTTCAAAATTGTTGGGGTTGATCAGGAGGGCCTCATTCATCTCATTGGCAGATCCGGCCATCTCACTGAGGATCAGGACCCCGGTCTTATCCGTTCTCGTGGCTATGTATTCCTTGGCTACCAGGTTCATCCCGTCCCGTATGGGTGTTAGCCAGGCAATGTCGCAGGAGGTATACAGGTCGATCAGGTTCTCAAAGGGCATGGAGCGGTAGAAATACCAGATCGGTGTCCAGCTCACTGTAGCCAGCTCCCCGTTTATCCTTCCCACAAGTTCATCTATCTCTTTCTTCAACAACTGATACTGGGGGACATTGCTGCGGGAGGGCACCGCCAGGATGATCAGGCGTACCTTTTCCTTGTACTGGGGGTATTTGTTCAGGAAATACTCATAGGCATTGAGCCTCTTGGCGATCCCCTTCGAATAGTCTAGCCGGTCTATGGAGAGCAGGAATTTGGCATCGGGGGTAGACTCCTTGTGCTTGTTGAGCCGGCGCTGTAATTCTGATTGTTCTTTTTTGGGGAGGGTCTGATGTATTTTTGCCGCCTCACTGAACTTAGCGTAATCGATCCCCATAGGAAAGGAATCGACCTTCACGATCCGGTCATCGAGATAGATGTCATTAAAACTGACCTCCAGGCCGAGGATCCTCCGGATAGAACTCAGAAAATGCCTTTCATAATCATAGGTATGGAAGCCGATGAGGTCTGATCCCAGCAAGCCCGTCAACACCTCTGCCCTCCATGGGAGGGTCCTGAAGATTTCAAAGGAGGGGAAGGGGATATGCAGGAAAAACCCGATGGAGGTCTCCGGCCTTTTTTCCCTGACCATCCGCGGGACGAGCATCAGTTGATAGTCGTGCACCCAGATGATATCATCTTTATCCGCCTTTTCAAGGATGGCATCCGCAAACTTTTGATTGACAGCTTTGTAGGTTTCCCAGCTCGCCAGTTCAAATTCAGAATACTCCAGGAAATAGTGAAAAAGGGGCCAGATGGTCCGGTTGCTGAAACCGTAGTAAAATCCATCTACCTCTTCTGCGGTCAGCTTTACCTTCGAAGAACCATGTTCGGCCAGGGCGGCATCGATATCGTTTTCAAGATCTTCCGGGATCTCCTCTTCTGTAAGTCCGCTCCACCCGATCCACAGGCTTTCACCCTCCGAATGAACCGACTTCATCCCGGTGGCCAGTCCGCCCACACTCGGGATGGCACTGATACTTCCATTATCGATTTGCAATTGAACAGGCAACCTGTTTGAGATAATGATAGTTTTAGCCATAAATCGAGTATTTTTACCCTTTTTTCATATTAATTTCTCTAAATTTCGTCAAATTATGACGCAAATCCAATGAAAACCGAATTTTTACAGGATTCTCATTTATGGACAACTTAGATTATGGAATTATCGGAAATTGCCGGAGTGCGGCCCTGATTTCGAAGACCGCTTCTCTTGAATGGTGCTGCCTGCCGGAATTCGATTCTTCTTCTGTTTTTGCAAAATTGCTGGACGATGAGATTGGGGGCAGCTTTGAGATCCGGGTATCGACTCAGTACAAAATCAAACAGCGGTATAAGAAACATACGGCCATCCTGATCACCCGTTTTGAAGACGGGGAGCACATCTTTGAGGTGCATGACTTTATGCCGCGGTACGTCAAAGGTCCTTCCCAGTACTACGCACCTCCTGAGGTCTACAGATTTATAAAGCACATCTCCGGAAAGCCGAGATTCAGTGTGCATTATGACCCCAGGCTGGCCTATGCCTCGGGGAAGACAGAAACCTATGTGAAAAAGAATTTTGTCGTAAGTCTTACCCAGGGAGAGAAATTCGAAACGGTTTTCCTGTATACTTCTTTCAATAAAAATGCCGTTGTGGAAGGGAGGGAGATAGAGGTGACCGAAAACGGATACTTTTTGCTGGCCTACAATGAAAAGATCTTCCAGCCCAGTACACGAAAAACGTATCTCGAACTGGAGAGGACCAAGGTATACTGGCTCAACTGGAGCAATAAAACCCCGAATTACAAGAAGTATAACGCCCAGATCAATCGCAGTGCGATCACCCTTAAATTGCTCACTTACAACAAGACCGGGGCCGTGCTGGCAGCTGCCACCACTTCCCTTCCCGAGACTATCGGAGAGGTCAGGAACTGGGATTACCGCTTTTGCTGGATTCGGGACGCCTCCATGGTGATCAAGGTGATGGCAGACCTGGGCCATACCAATGTGGCCAGGCGTTATCTGCAATTCATCGTCGACCTCATCCCGGACAAGGATGAAAAATTGCAGATCATGTACGGGATCAACAAGGAGAAAAAACTCACCGAAAAGACCCTGGATCACCTCAAGGGGTACAAAGGCTCCAAGCCTGTGAGGATCGGGAATGCTGCTTACCATCAAAGGCAGAACGATATCTACGGGATCCTGATGGATGTGCTGTATGCCCATTTAAATAAATTCGGCACGGACCTGGAAAACGGGGAGGAATTGTGGGGTATAACCAAAGGGATCGCCTGGATCGTTTCCAAGCACTGGCGGGAACCCGACAAGGGTATATGGGAATTCCGCACGGAGGACCGTCATTTCACTTTCTCTAAGGTACTTTGCTGGGTGGCCATAGACAGGGCGATTAAAGTGGCCCGTATCTTCCGAAAGAACAGGAAGGTCGAAAAATGGAGTACACTGGAACAGGAGATCAGGGAGGATATCCTTACCCATGCATGGAATGAGGAGAAAAAAGCCTTTACCCAGTCTTACGGGTCGCCCAACCTCGATGCCTCCGTACTGCTGATGGAATCTTACGGATTTATCCCGGCCCGTGACCCCCGGTTTATCAGTACGGTGCATGCGATAGAAAAGGAACTCAGCAATGACGGACTCCTCTATCGTTATAAGAACAAGGACGATTTCGGATTGCCGTCCTCCTCTTTCACCATCTGTACTTTCTGGTTTATCAACAGCCTGTTCAAGATAGGGGAGGAAGAAAAGGCCCAGGCCCTGTTTGACAAGGTGCTCGGATACGGGAACCACCTGGGACTCTTCAGTGAGGATATCGACTTCAAGACCAAACGGCTGCTGGGGAATTTCCCACAGGCCTATTCCCACCTGGCCCTGATCGAGTGCGCGATCAATTTTTCCCAAAAGGCAACAGAACAGCGCGTGCTTGAATCTATGCAGTGATTTTCCTGCTGCCTTTTTCCCGCACCAGAGCCAGCAACATCCCGAGGTGTTCCTCAGTGGTAAACGGGTTCATGATGGTACACCTGAGGTACTGTATCCCTTTGATCCTGGTCTGGACGATGTAGAACATCCCTTCCTCGAGCAGTTCCTGCCGGAT
>NZ_JBFGBM010000175.1:0-5546 GCF_041567615.1 Muriicola sp. | reverse complement strand
TTATTTCAGGAATACAGGCGACAGGATCCTTCTGGGAGGAGGACGGAATCTCGATTTTAAAGGGGAAGAGACAGAGGAATTCGGGCTGACAGAGAAGATACAGGATCAATTGCAGACCCTGCTGGAGGAGGTCATACTTCCAGGAATTCCCTTCGAGGTCGACCGAAGATGGAGTGGGATCATGGGCACAGGCCCTTTGAAAAAACCCATAGTAATTAAAAGATCAGACCGTGTCGCCTTCGGGGTTAGGCTTGGGGGAATGGGGATCGCCATAGGAAGCAGCGTTGGGAAGGAACTGGCAGGCCTCGTTTAGGGATTTTGTCATCCGGAAACCCTATTACAAGGTCGGGGTCTCAGGAAATATGTATTTTAGGACCTAGTAAATCAAAATTACCCGCCGGAAACCCGTGGAAATACTCTATTTGATCATTGCGGTTATTTGCATCGTCCTGCTGACTACCCGGCTTAAGGTACATCCCTTCCTCGCCCTGCTGATCATTTCCATTGCCTACGGGATCTTTTCGGGAATGCCCCTGGACGATATTGTCCTGGCCATCAATGATGGCTTTGGGGGAACCCTGGGTAAAATCGGATTGATCATCGTGCTTGGGGTTATTATCGGTGCCTTCCTGGAGCATACGGGAGGAGCGCGGACCATCGCGATGAAGGTACTGGGCCTGATCGGGAAAAAACGTATTCCCCTCGCTATGGGGGCCATTGGCTACATCGTCTCCATCCCCGTTTTTGCGGACAGCGGCTTTATGCTGTTACATCCCCTGAACAAGGGTCTTAGCAAAAGGGCCGGGATCTCCCTGGCCGGCGCGGCTATTGCCCTGGGATTGGGGCTTATGGCCTCACATACCATGGTACCGCCCACGCCGGGCCCAATCGCTGCGGCCGGGATCCTTCAGGCCAACCTCGGACTGGTCATTGCCCTGGGTATACCTGTGAGCCTGATCGCCCTGGCGGCCGGAATCATTTTCGCGACGAAATACGCTTCTCGAACCTATATCAGTCCTGAGGCAGAAGCGGAACAAACCGAGGCTGTGGAAGAAGAAGAGAAGGATGCTCCCGGCATCTGGAGATCGTCCCTGCCCATCGTCATCCCCATCATCCTTATCGTCCTCAAGTCCGTACTTTCTGCGGGCGAAGCGGAGACTGCTTCCTGGGTTTTCCGTGGGATCAGTTTTCTGGGCGAACCTGTGATCGCCCTTCTGATAGGGGTCTTCCTCTGCCTGTTCCTGCCGAAGAAATTACATCTCGACATGCTCTCCTCCACGGGATGGGTAGGGAAAGCGATCAAAGATGCGGCATCCATCCTGATGATCACGGGGGCGGGAGGAATCTTTGGTACTGTATTACAGATGTCGGGGATCGCTGAATTACTCGGACTTGCCTTGAAAGACCTGAACATGGGGATCTTTCTTCCCTTTATCCTGGCTGCGGCCCTGAAGACGGCCCAGGGGTCCTCCACGGTGGCCCTGGTCACCACCGCATCCATCCTCGCTCCTATGATGACCTCCCTTGGGTATGAGACTGAAATTCAAAAAGCCCTGGTGGTGGTGGCCATAGGCTCAGGTTCGGCCATGGTCTCCCACGCCAATGACAGTTTTTTCTGGGTGGTCACTCAGATGAGCGGGATGAATGTAAAAACGGGGTACAGGTTATTCGGCTTGGGTACGGCGGTACTGGGCATTACCGGGGCTGTGGCCGTTTTCATCGCCTCCCTGATCCTCACCTAGGGAAGTTCTCTCAGCCGTTTGTTGATGGTTTCAATGGATACGTTCAGGTATACCTTCGAATCTACTTTCAGATGTTTTTCGGAATGGAAGAAGACCTTTCCGTTCTCTGATTCCCCCTCAACCAGAAAATAACTTCCCATCGGATACAACTTCCTTACACGGGTTTTCAACCCGGATGAATTGGCCACCTTGAATTCATGGGCGTAGACGATGATATCTTTTTTGGCGTCGCCGTAGGGTTTTAATAAGGTGATGGGAAGGATATTGGCCTCTCCGAACAGACTGGCCACATAGAAGTTGGCGGGAGATTCGTATACTTTCTTTGTTTCCCCATTGGTGAGGAGTTTCCTGTCCTTGAGCACCAGGATACGGTCGGCAAACGGCAGGACATCCTGGTGGTCATGTGAAGCTGTGATGCAGGTGATCTTCTCCTCTTTCAGGTATTGAAAGAGGTTGCGCCTCAGACTGCTCTTCCTGAAATTATCGATATGACTGAAAGGTTCATCCAGGAGTAAAAGATCGGGCTTCTGGGCAAGTACCCTGGCAAGGGCTACCCGTTGCTGTTGTCCTCCGCTTAAATTCTTGACCATGTTTTTGGCCTCAGCCGTCAATTCGATCATCTCCAGCAATTCCTCAGTCCTTTCTTTTAACTGTTCCGGGTAGAAAACGGAGAGGTATTCACTGATATTCTCGGCCACTGTGGTGTAGGGCATCAAATCAAATTCCTGGGAGAGGTACTTCATGTAGGATTCCCCCGGGACGAGTTTGTACAAAGGCCCCCTAACCTCCTCCCGGTTCCAGAGGATCTTACCCTGAGAGGGGGTCAGCAATCCATAGATAAGCTTTAGAAGGGTGCTTTTCCCACATCCGCTTTCGCCCATCACAGCGACGTGCTCCCCCTTATCTACGGCAAAAGACATGTCTTCCAGCACATCGGCGGTCTGATAGGAAAAAGAAAGGGACTCTACTTGCAGCATAGGGAAGTATTTAATGGCACAAAAAATCCGTCTCTTGAGAAACGGATTTTTTATACCAGTGTCAGATTCAGTCTTTAAACGCCTTTAAAACCTTCTGGTTCGGCAATGTATCATACCCCATGTTGTAGAAGGTAAAAGCAAAGATATCGGCGTATTCCTCAATGGTCTTGCTGATGGGCTTACCTGCGCCATGTCCTGCATTGGTCTCGATACGGATCAGGGTGGGATTGTCTCCTGTCTGAAATTCCTGGAGCGTAGCGGCAAACTTAAAACTGTGGGCGGGAACCACCCTGTCGTCATGGTCGCCTGTTGTCACCAGGGTTGCAGGATAAGACCCGCCAGGTTTTATATTGTGTACGGGGAAATATCCCTTGAGGTACTCGAACATCTCAGGGCTGTCTTCCGAGGTTCCGTAATCGTAGGCCCATCCTGCACCTGCGGTAAAGGTGTGATACCGCAGCATGTCTAAAACTCCCACCGCTGGCAGGGCCACCTTCATAAGGTCTGGCCTTTGGGTCATGGTTGCACCCACCAAAAGGCCTCCGTTGGATCCCCCGCGAATGGCCAGGTAATCAGAAGAGGTGTAATTATTTTCAATGAGATATTCTCCCGCGGCTATAAAATCGTCAAAGACGTTTTGTTTCTGCATTTGGGTGCCGGCATCGTGCCATTTCTTTCCGTATTCTCCGCCTCCCCTGAGGTTGGGGACGGCGTACACGCCGCCCTGCTCCATCCAGATGGCATTGACCACACTGAAGGAAGGGGTTAGACTGATATTGAATCCTCCGTAACCATACAGGATGGTGGGGTTCTTACCATGGCGTTCAAGCCCTTTCTTGTAGGTGATGATCATGGGCACCCTGGTCCCGTCCTTTGAAGTATAGAATACCTGTTCAGACTCATAATTATCGGGGTTGAAGTCGATCTCAGGTTTCCAGTAGACCTCGTATTCCCCGGATTTGGGATCGAATTTGTAGATAGAGCTCGGGGTATTGTAGTTGGTGAAGGAGAAATAGAGGGTTTCTTCTTCCTTCTTTCCTCCGAATCCTCCGGCACTTCCGATCCCCGGCAGTTCTACTTCCCGAATGAGGTTCCCGCTGTAGTCGTACTGCATCACTTTGGAAATGGCATCGACCATATATTCTGCAAAAATATACCCCCCTCCCGTATTGGTGCTAAGGACGTTTTCCGTTTCAGGGATAAGGTCTTTCCATTGATCCGGTGTAGGGTTCGACGCATCTACGGTGACCACTTTTTCATTGGGTGCATTCCTGTTGGTCTGTATAAACAGGGTAGACCCGTCATTGTCGATCACGTAGCTGTCAGAATCCGTGTCATCAAGGACAGTGATAAACAGAGCGTTGGGATCCGTCAGGTCGCGGATGAGCATCTTGTTGCCGGATGTAGTGGTCCTGGGATAGAGGATGAGATAGCGTTCGTCCTCAGTGACGCTCGCCGAAATATACCTGTGCTTTTCTGCCAGGGTGCCCCCGTAAACCAGCCTGTCCTTTGACTGTGGCGCCCCCATCTTGTGGTAATAGACCTTGTGCTGGTCTGTTTTGGCAGACAATTCGCTCCCTTTGGGCTTGTCGTAGCTGGAGTAGTAGAACCCCTCATTTCCCTTCCAGGCGATCCCGCTGAATTTGATGTCGACCAGGGTATCTTCGAGGATCTCCATACTGTTCACATCGAGGACAATGGCCTTCCTCCAGTCGCTTCCTCCTTCCGAGATAAGGTAGGTAGCCAGGGAACCGTCTTTGCTGAAACTCAGTCCGGCCAGGGAAGTGGTTCCGTCTTCTGAGAAGGTGTTGGGATCCAGGAAAACCTCTTCCTCTCCTCCGTCTTTTTTTCTGTAGACCACGCTCTGATTCTGCAGGCCGTCATTTTTGTAGTAGTAGGTGTAGTCCCCTTCTTTGAATGGGGCGCTGAGTTTTTCGTAATTCCAAAGTTTCTCCAGCCTGTTCTTGAGGTCCTCCCTGAAGGGGATCTTTTCGAGATATCCGAAGGTCACCTGATTCTGTGCGGTCACCCAGGCTTCGGTTTCCGGACTCATGTCGTCTTCCAGCCATCGATAGGGATCCGGTACGTCTACCCCGAAATAGGTGTCCACACTGTCCACTTTTTCTGTCTGAGGATAGTTCACTGCGAGTCGTTCTGCTTTGTTTTCTTGTTTGCAGGCCACAAAGGTAGTAAGCGCGGCCAGGACAAAGGCGATTTTCTTCATAGGGTTCAAAAATTTGACCCTAAAAATACCTTAATTTCTCCTGTAACTGTAGAGGAAACGGGCTTTTAACAGAAATTAAACAACCTTGCCGGCGAGCAGGTTTTTACTGACCAGATACTCGGCGATCTGAATGGCATTAGTGGCTGCTCCTTTCCGCAAGTTGTCTGCTACGATCCACATATTCAGAGAGTTGGGGAGTGATTCATCCCTTCTTATCCTGCCTACAAATACGTCGTCCTTATCATGGGCGTACAGGGGCATGGGATAGGTATTGGTATCCGGGTTGTCCTGCACAACGACTCCGGGTGTCTCACTGAGTAGTTTTCTCACCTCCCTGAGGTCGAAGTCTTTCTCGAAGGTGACATTGACGGCTTCTGAATGCCCTCCCGATGTAGGGATTCGAACGGCTGTGGCAGTAACGGAAAAACTATCGTCTCCGAGTATCTTTCTGGGTTCTTTGGCGAGCTTCATCTCCTCTTTGGTATACCCGTTGTCAAGGAAAACGTCGCAGTGGGGTAGGGCGTTTCTGTGGATGGCATAAGGGTAGGCCATCTCCCCTTTAGTTCCCTCCATCTCGTTCTCCATTTGCCGTACGGCCTTGAC
>NZ_JBFGBM010000174.1:0-5767 GCF_041567615.1 Muriicola sp. | reverse complement strand
TCCTGCTCCTGATCGTATTGTCTCAATTCTTCTGTACCTCCCTGTGGTTTGCGGGAAATGGAGTGCTGGAAGACCTGATCCTTGAGTACGGACTCACATCGTATTCCCTGGGGCATCTCACATCGGCAGTTCAATTGGGCTTCATCGCCGGAACCCTGGTTTTTGCTGTGACTACCCTTGCCGACCGCTATTCGCCCTCTAAGGTCTTCTTTGTTTCTGCCCTGGCTGCGGGGAGTACCAACCTGATTTTGATGTGGGAAGAGAATACCCTGCTCACCCTGTTCGCTTCCCGACTGTTAACCGGATTTTTCCTGGCCGGGATTTATCCGGTGGGGATGAAGATCGCCGCTGATTATTTTGAAAAAGGGCTGGGCAGATCACTCTCTTTCCTGGTAGGAGCCCTGGTGCTGGGAACGGCCCTGCCGCATCTGCTTAAGGGTAATTTTTTACTGTCGGACTGGAGGTACGTGGTCATCGCGACGACCAGCCTTGCATTCGCGGGAGGAGCATTGGTCTGGGCCGGGATTCCCGATGGACCCTATCGAAAAGCGGCTATTGAATTCCGATGGAATGCCGTCTTCACGATCTTTGGCAATCGGAAACTCCGACAGGCCGCCATAGGGTACTTTGGGCATATGTGGGAACTTTACGCCTTCTGGGCCTTTGTCCCCTTCGTTTTAGGGGCTTATCAGGAAACTTGGCAGCTCCATATCGATACCTCCCTCTGGGCTTTTTGGAGTATAGCTATAGGTGCTCTCGGATGTGCAGCGGGCGGATTTCTTTCTGAACGGTTGGGAAGTGAGAAAACTGCCTTTTACGCCTTGCTGTTGTCATGTGCCTGCTGCTTGTTATCCCCCTTGTTCTTTTTTCAGTCCTCTATCACGGTTCTCCTCACATTTTACCTGCTCTGGGGTATGGCGGTGATCGCAGATTCACCCTTGTTCTCCACCCTGGTAGCGCAGAACGCCGAAGGACCCCTGAAAGGATCTGCACTAACCCTGGTGAATTGTATCGGATTTGGGATCACCGTCCTGAGCATCCAATTACTGAACACCATACAGGACGTTATCCCTCCGGCCTGGATCTTTTCTATCCTTGCCCTTGGGCCGATAATTGGATTGATAAACCTGAGTAAGAAAGTGTAAAGACCTGTCTGTTCAGGAGAAATTCCGATAATAACAGTACCGCAACGCGTAATCGATTACTTGGCTACATTCACGGCCCGGGTCTCCCGTATCACGGTCACTTTTACCTGCCCGGGATATGTCATATCGGTCTGTATCTTCTGTGAAATCTCAAAAGAGAGCTGGGCCGCCTTCTCGTCACTGACCTTTTCGCTTTCGACGATGACCCTTAGTTCCCTTCCGGCCTGAATGGCATAAGCTTTCTGCACCCCTCCGAAACCAAAAGCAATATCCTCCAGGTCCTTGAGTCGCTGGATATAGGAATCCAGCACCTGTCTCCTGGCCCCCGGTCTGGCCCCGCTGATCGCATCACAAACCTGAATGATGGGGGAGATCAGGGTATTCATCTCAATCTCGTCATGGTGTGCTCCTATGGCATTGCACACTTCGGGTTTCTCCCCGTATTTCTCTGCCCACTGCATCCCCAGGATGGCGTGTGGGGTCTCGAGCTCGGTTTCCGTATTCGGTACCTTTCCGATATCGTGGAGCAATCCCGCGCGTTTTGCCAGTTTGGGGTTGAGCCCGAGTTCGGCTGCCATCACCCCACAGAGCTTGGCTACTTCCCTGGAGTGCTGCAACAGGTTTTGGCCGTAAGACGATCTGTATTTCATCCGGCCCACCGCCTTGATGAGTTCTGGGTGGAGACCGTGTATCCCCAGGTCGATCACAGTGCGTTTCCCGATCTCCACGATCTCCTGTTCGATCTGTTTTTCTGTTTTGCGAACCACCTCCTCGATACGGGCCGGGTGGATACGGCCATCGGTCACGAGTTTGTGCAGGGACAGCCTGGCTACCTCCCTGCGTACGGAATCAAAACAGGAAAGGATGATGGCTTCCGGGGTGTCATCTACGATGATCTCCACACCGGTTACAGATTCCAGGGCCCTGATATTCCGTCCCTCACGGCCAATGATCCTACCTTTGACATCGTCAGATTCAAGGTTAAAGACAGAGACACAATTCTCCACGGCCTCTTCTGTACCAATACGCTGGATGGTGTTGATCACGATCTTTTTTGCCTCCTGCTGAGCCGTGAGCTTGGCTTCTTCCAGGGTCGATTGCATAAAGGCCATGGCATCCGATTTTGCGGTCTCCTTCAAGGACTCGAGCAGCTGATTCGTGGCTTCTTCCGCCGAAAGACCGGAGATCACCTCCAGTTGCTGTACCTGGCTCTTGTGTAACTTTTCCAGTTCAGTCTGCTTCTTTTCGTATAATTCCACCTTGTGGTCCAGGTCCCTGATCTTTCCTTCGAGCTGTTCGTTCAGCTTCTTATTCCGGGCCAGTTCACTGCTTACCTGGGATTCTTTATCCCGGGTTCGTTTTTCAGACTCCGAGATCTTCTTCTCCTTGTTGATGATGACCTTTTCGTGTTCCGCCTTCAATTCCAGGAATTTTTCCTTCGCCTGGAAGATCTTGTCTTTCTTGATATTTTCTCCTTCTGCCTCGGCATTCTTCAGGAGGGCGGCGGCTTCTTTTTTGGCATTGGCCAGGGTTTTTGAGGCCTTCCCTTTTTCGAGGAACTTGGCGATCAGGAAACCTATGATCAGCCCTATGACCCCCGCGATGAGTATTGTTGTAGTGTCCATGAGTTAGTAATGTTTTGGGAGGAACACGGTCCTCCGAGCATATTCCGGGGAAACCAATGAAAATATTCACAGGATTTACCCCTTTTACCTTTCCGGATTCAGTCGGCCGGAAAGAATAAAAAAAGCCCACATTGATGGAAGTTTTGTACAAACTCCTATAAACAGGTTTAGGGCTAACAGACTGCTCAAGGATCCTTTCTGGAAGGCCTGCTTTTACAATCTAAACTCACCCTTTTTAATCTAATTAATGTTGAGTTCGTCAAAATTTATTTACCAATGTGGGCAGTAAATTATGTATGTTAAAGAACTTATTTCAAGCTAAGCTTTTCGTTTACCAGCTGGTCAAGGGCCGTCAGTCTCTCTACGACTTCCCGGGTGTCCTCTATCCTGTCTATGCCGCGCTGTTCGATCTTGGAGGCAAACTGTAAGGCACACATGGCCAGTACATCCTGCTTATCCCTCACGGCATAATTCTGCTCAAATTTTTTGGCGAGCTGCTCGATATTCTTAGCGGCCTTTCGCAGCCCTTCTTCCTGACTCGGGTCGATGGTCAGGGGATAAACACGGTCTGCAATCGACAACTTGATTTTAAGTTTCTCCGCCATATTTTGAGTCCACTATTCAGCGAGCTGGGAGATACAATGGTCCAACTCCCTGATTAATGTATTTATTTTGAGCTTGGCTTCTGTTTTATTGTTTTCACTGCCCAGCATTGAATTTGCCAGCTTGAGGGATTCATATTTTTCCTCCCATTCTTTTACGGAGTTCTTTGTGGCTTCGTGATCCTGTCTGATCTGGATCAATTCGTCCTCCAGTCTTCCTTTAGCTTGATTGAGCAATTCCACCTTGTGCAATAACTTACTGATCTTATTTTCAAGGGAATCAACAATATCAACCAATTCGCTCATAGGCAATCCAATGCTTTCAAACAAAGTTAACATTCCTGGGACGACTTCGCAATAGTTTTTACATTTATTACTGCAGGTCCCGAATCCCGGGATTTCCGGAGAGGAGAATTGCAATGAGCTCCCAGTTTTATTTTAAAATATTGCACCTATTATTTAATTTCGTGCTAACCCACGTCTATGAAGAAGAGTCTCATCCTGCTTTGCATTTTGTCAGCACAGTACATCCTGGGCCAGGAAAATTATCCCAGGGATGCCTTTCGATCCCCTCTGGATATTCCGCTGATCCTCGCCGGAACCTTCGGAGAATTGCGATCCAACCACTTTCATTCGGGAATAGATATCAAAACCCGGCAGCGCCAGGGGTTACCGGTCTATGCCATTGCCGACGGTACGGTGAGCAGGATCAAAGTGTCCCATTGGGGGTACGGGAAAGCCCTGTATATTGCCCATCCCAATGGGTATACTTCGGTCTATGCGCATTTACAGAAATTCAGTCCGGAAATTGAGGCCTATGTCAAGCAGACCCAGTACCGCAACCGGTCTTATGAGATCGAGGTTTTCCCAGAATACGGTCAACTAAAGGTCAGCAAGGATTCCCTGGTGGCCTACTCCGGTAACACGGGTGGGTCTTCGGGTCCCCATCTTCATTTTGAGATCAGGAGCAGCCTTACCGAAAAACCCACTAACCCCCTGCTCTACGGGCTGGATGTAAGGGATGCCACCAATCCCACCCTGGAGGGCCTCTACGCCTACCCCCTCTCTGGGGATGCGGTGGTCAACCAAAGTGAGGACAGGGTACAACTGTCTCTGACAAGGCAGGCCGATGGATCTTATCTCGCTTCCGAGGTCATCGCGATTGGCACTATCGGATTCGGGGTGGCAGCCTATGACCGGCAGGACCTGGCAGCTAATCAGAACGGGTTGTACGAACTCGAGCAGAAAGTAAACGGCCGGGTGACTGCTGCTTTTGATTTCGATTCCTTTTCCTTTGGGGAGACCCGGTTGATCAACACCCTTATAGATTACGAATATCTTTCTAAATACCGCAGGCGCATCCAGCGCTGCTTTAAGTGGAATGGCAATGATCTGAGTATTTACAAGCAGCTGGAAAATGACGGAAAACTAACCGTATTACCCGGAATGAACTACACCGTGGAGATCACTCTCAAAGATCTGGCCGGCAATTCCAGCAGGGTTGTGATCCCCGTAGAGGGAAGAAGGGAAATACCTCTGGAAAAGAAAGAGGTATTAAAGACTGATCACTATATCTCCGCTGGCAAACCCAATAACTTTGACCTGGGCAGGGCCAGGGTTTTCTTTCCCGCCAATACCTTCTATGAGGATTTCTATATCGACCTGAAGTCGAACAATGATACCGTCACCATCCATAACAACTCCGTTCCTGCACACAAGAATTTCACTCTCACCTTTGATACGCAGGGGTACGATGAGGGTTTCCTCAAAACCGCATTTATTGCACGTCTCGATGAGCGGCTGAGGCCTGATTATATGAAGACCTACAAAAGGGGCGCCAGCTTTTCGACCCGGACGAGATCACTGGGCACCTTTACCCTGGCCAGGGACACGGTTCCCCCGACCATACGGCCAAAGAATTTCAAATCGAAACAGTGGCTGACCAATTACAGGTACCTGAGCCTGCTCATTTCGGATGACCTCAGCGGGATAGCTTCCTACGAAGCCACCCTGAACGGGGAGTGGATCCTGATGGAATACGAACCGAAGAACAATACCATCACCTATAATTTTGACGACAAGATCCTGGACAAGAAGCAATGCGACCTCAAAGTAGTGGTCACCGACAATGTCGGGAATTCCACTACCTTTACGAGTAGTTTTTTCAGAAGTTAGGCTCTTGAACCCCTTCAGACTATTATCGCTTTCCCTTTTTTTCTGTTTTGCCTGTACCGTGTCCGGACAAACGGCAACGATTACGGGTGTCGTCCTCGGCCAGGAAAACCAGCCCCTCAGCGATGTGAACGTACTGGCGGGAGGCAGGGGAACGACCACTGACCTCAACGGGTTTTACCTGCTGGAGGTCCCATCGGAAGTCATCATAACTCTTGTCTTC
>NZ_JBFGBM010000173.1:0-5788 GCF_041567615.1 Muriicola sp. | reverse complement strand
TGAAGTGGCCATTTTTACGGCCGCGATCTGGCTGAGCGGGGTGCTTGGGAAGAATCCACAGGCCGCCAACCAGATCGCCCTGAACCTTTCGAGCATGACCTTTATGTTCGGGATGGGGCTGGGGGTGGCTGCCATGATCCGTGTGGGTAACCAGAAAGGGCTGCGTGACTGGGGTGAGCTCAGGCGCATCGCCCAGTCTATCTTTTTCCTGACCCTCCTCCTGGAGATCGGGTTCGCTTTGTTGTTCCTCCTGTGCAGGCACTGGTTCCCAACCATTTATCTGGATGTGGACGATCTCGCCAACCAGGCAGACAATTTGGAGGTGATCGGCCTGGCCGCCCAATTGTTGCTCGTGGCTGCATTTTTTCAGATCTCAGACGGGTTGCAGGTGGTTATTCTCGGAGCCCTGAGAGGATTACAGGATGTAAAGATCCCAACGGGGATCACATTTATATCATACTGGTTGATCGCCTTTCCCGTCAGCTATGTGCTGGGCCTGCATACGGAACTGGGCAGCACCGGTATATGGATCGGACTCTTATCCGGCCTTACGGCTTCGGCGATTATGTTGTATCTTCGATTCAATCATTTAACCAAAAAACTTGCGCTGGAAAAAGCGAAGACCTGATAGCAAAATAAAACTTCCCAAAATGGACATACCCAAATTCTTATTTGGAGACAATACCGACTATCCTTCGGCCATCTTTATCATCCATACAGAGTATCCCCGCTTTATCATCAACCTGGAGAACGATGAGGTGGTTTGGCTGGAAGAATTTACCAGGGAGGATGAGAAGGAGTTGGAAGAAGAGGCTCGTGAACTCTTTGAGGCAGCCAATGCGTTCTACGACAGAGAGATAGCGAGATACGAGGACTGATATGCTGGAAGACCTCATCCATATAGACCGGGAAGTTTTCCTGTTCCTGAACAACCTGGGAACGCCTTCCTGGGATGGATTCTGGCTGTTCATCACAGGTAAATGGAGCTCCCTTCCCCTCTATATAGTTTTGCTCATCCTGAGCGGCAGAATGCTCGGATGGAAGAGGACCTTACTCTTGCTGGTCGCTGTTGCCCTGTTAATTACGGTCTGTGACCAGCTGTCTAATTTCTTTAAACTGGGAGTAGGCAGACTGAGGCCCTGTTATGACCCGGAGTTGAACGGGCTCTTCCGCCTGGTGAAATCTTCCTGTGGAGGAAAATACGGTTATTTTTCGGCCCACGCCGCGAATACTTTTGCGGTAGCCGCCTTTTTTTCTCACCTTTTCAGGTCAAAGCTGAAATGGCTCCCATGGTTACTTGTCCTGTGGGCCGGGGTGGTCTCCTACAGCAGGATTTATATCGGGGTTCACTTTCCCCTGGATGTAATCACCGGGGCCTTCGTGGGTACCTTTATGGGCTGGCTTTTCTTCCGCTTGTATATCTTTGCCACAGACAGGATCCAATTATGATCACACCGGCCCGATACTGGAGTTTACTGCTTTTGATCTCTCTGGTCTACCTCGCTGGCCTCTTTGTAACCCTTTTTGAGAACGATTCTGCTCAGTTTGCCGTCATGGCTATGCGGATGGTACAGGAAAATGACTTCCTCAGCCTGTTCAAAGGGCCGGAAGAATACCTGGACAAGCCTCACATGCACTACTGGCTGGCAGCATACGCTTTTAAAATCTTTGGGATACACGATTGGACTTATCGCATACCGGCTCTGCTGGCTTCTCTCCTGGGGGCATGGAGTACTTACGGGCTCGGCAATCTGCTTTACAACAAACAGGTGGGAAGACTGGCTTCCCTCATCTTCCTCACCGCCCAGACCATCATACTTTCCAATATAGATGTGAGGACCGATGCAGTACTGACCGGTTTTACGATTTTTGCCATCTGGCAATTGGCCAGGTATATCCGGGATTCAGATCTGTTCTCACTGCTATTGGGCGCCTTTGGTGCGGGAATCGCATTTTCTACCAAGGGACAGATCGCCTTGCTGGTGATCGGTCTGCCTGTGCTTTGCCACCTTGCGTACACACGCCGATGGGAAGTTTTGCTCAGCTGGAAGGTAGTGGCGGCCCTGCTTGTCTTCGGTCTCACGATCAGTCCGATGTTATATGCGTATTACCAGCAATTCGACCTTCATCCGGAAAAAGTGATCAGGGGGCGTTCAGGCAGGAGCGGTATCCTCTTTATTTTCTGGGAACAGAGTTTTGAACGCCTGAGCGGAGAGGGGGTCGGTAAAAACAGCAGTGATTACTTTTTCTTTTTTCACACCTTTCTCTGGGTCTTTTTACCCTGGACCCTCATCGGCATCTTTGCCTACTGGGCGGCGCTTCGCAGACTGATTAAGACACATTTCCGAAAGAACCCAAAACTCGAGTTGCTCACCGTGGGGGGTATCGGGATCATTTTTGTGATCATCAGTTTTGCCCAGTTCAAACTGCCGCATTATCTAAACATCCTGATCCCTCTGTTTGCCCTCCTTTCAGCGTCCTATTTGTTTTCCCTGAAAAGAAGGCAAAAGACCCGTATCCTGAACCGGGTACTGGCCGCACAGTACTTTATCCTGAGCCTGGTCTTTATCGCGACAGCCCTGATCTGTTTTTATGTATTTGAGTGGAAAAGCTGGCTTTCTTATCTGCCCCTGGGCCTTGGCTACGCCTTACTGGCTTATTTTATCATTAAAAAAGAGGCACCCTATGTACGCATCGTCACCATCACAGTGCTCGCTTCAGTATTACTGAATGCCGTTCTCAACCTTCATTTTTATCCGGAACTGCTCAAATACCAGGGTGGCTCAGCCATGGCCGGGATCGTCGAAAGAGAGAACATCCCCCCGGACCGCATTGTAAAAATTTCCGAAAGACATACATGGGCACTGGATTTTTATAACAAGCAGCCTGTACGTATCATCGCCCTGGACCAGCTAAAGGATCTTGATGATACATGGGTCTATGCGACCGAAGAAGAGATGGACCTGCTTCTCGGAAATGATTACACGTGGGACAGGGAATATTCGGTGGACCAGTTCCGTATAACCCGCCTGCAGGCTAAGTTTCTGAATCCCGCCACCCGTTCCAGGGTCCTCAACAGGATGTACCTCCTGCATGTTCCCTGACTATTTTCTCACTTCGGGACTGGGTTTTTGGAAATGATACCAGAAGCCGGACAGGGAAACCAAAGCCGTGATCAGGAAAAAGATCATGCTGATCGCAACAGAGCGTTCTTCTTCCAGTCCGAACCATAAGGCACCGTAGAGGAAAACAAGTTCCCTGCTGCCGATTCCCCCTATGGTCAGAGGAATGACAGATACGATGGAGGAGATCAGGAATATAAAGAGGTATTCATAGGTGTTCAGGGAGATGTCCAGGGACCTGAGGATGAGCAGTACCGTCAATAACTGTGCGAGCTGTACCAGGGCGGACAGGAGGTTGGTCTTCCAGAAAATAGGGAGGACATAAGAGAAAAATCGAACGTATACCAAATAGAATATCAACAAGCCCAGGGGCACACAGAGAAGCATGAGCCATCTGAAGGGTGCCAGGGCAGGCGCCTCAAGGGTAAATCCCAGGATACAGGCAAAGATGAAGAGCAGGAGGAGTCCGCTCAGCCGGTCGAGCAACAATACAGCCACCACCCTTTTGGTGGCCACTTCAAAGTGCTGTTTGAGGTAATAGCCCTTGTAGGCATCACCCCCAATCCCTCCCGGCAAAAAAAGGTTGTAGAACATGCCCAGCAGATACAGGCGGAGGTTCGTTCCTGTCCCCAGGGGGATAGCTATTTTGTGAAAATACAGGTTGAGTCGGATAGCCGCAATAAATTTGGATGCGACAAAAAGCAACAAAGCTCCCAGGAGGTAGAGGGGATTTGCGGTCTTAACCGCCGTAATCACCTCCCTGAACGGGATCTTGGTAAAGATAAAATAGATCAGGGCGGCACTTACCGCCACTTTGAGGAGGGTGATCCCTTTTTTACGCAGATTGGCCGCCAATGCTTATGTTTTTGATGCGGTAAGGCCGCTTGCTCTGGGATTCATAATAGGTACGGATCAGGAGTTCCATAACGATACCTATGGTGAACAACTGTATGCCCCCAAGGATAAACATCATCCCGAAGATCAGCAGAGGTCTGCTTCCTATATCTTCCCCGAAACCGAGCTTTACCACAAGGAGGTATGCATTGATCAAGAGTCCCAGCAGGATCAGGAATACCCCCAGAATACCGAAAAGGTGGATAGGTCGCTGGAAGTATTTTCGGATAAACAGCAGCAACATCATGTCTGCAACCACTTTAAAGACCCTCTCCAGCCCGTATTTGGAAACCCCGCCGTGCCTGGCATGGTGCTTTACGGGTACCTGTTTGATCCGCGCCCCTTCCAGGAAGGCAAGGAGGGTGATGAAACGGTGCATTTCCCCGTAAAGGTTGAGGTCCTTGGCGATATCGCGCGTAAAAACTTTTAAAGCACAGCCGTTGTCCTTGATATCGAGTTTGGTCACCCGGCGTACCAGGAAATTAGCGATCTTGGAAGGAATCTTCTTCACCAGGGAGTCCTTCCGCTTTTGCCGGATACCGGTAACCACGTCGTATTCCCCGCTCAGAGCGTGATCCAGCATCTGCGGGATATCGCTGGGATCATTCTGCAGGTCACCGTCCATGGTGATGATGTATTCCCCTTCTGCATAATCCAGTCCGGCTGCCAGGGCAAGGCTCTGTCCGTAATTCTTTTTGAGGGCCAGGAGGTGGACCCGTTTGTCCTTCATTTCCTGGACGATCTGGCGTGTCTTATCCGTGGAAAAATCATCGACATAGACGATCTGATACTGATATCCTTCCAGGCTTTCGTGTATCTTCCTGGTGAGCAGGGCCACATTGGCCTCTTCATTGTAAAGAGGGACGACGATGGAAAGGAGTGCTTGGGTCTTGGGTCTCATGGGAGGTTTGTTGCCCGCAAATTTAGGGTATTTATTTCATTCCTTTCCGATAGGTATCGAGCAACTCCTCCGCCGCTCTGAAGGGGGAGATCTTCAACTCCTCTACAGCCTTTTCCAATCGGTCCATTACCTTCTTTACCGACTTTTGCTCATAGAACTGGGCCTTTAAGAGGGTTTCAGCCGTCTGTTGGAACCAGAACCTGTTCTGGTCCTTCCGCTTCTGTGCAAAATGTCCGGATCCCCGGTTCTTATCCGCGTATTCCTCGATCATTTCCCAGATCTCGGGAATCCCTGTACCTTCTATGGAGGAGCAGGTCAGTACCCTCGGAACCCAGTTGTTTTCTTTTGGGGGGTAGAGGTGCAGAGCTTTATCAAATTCGCTTTTTGCCTGTTTTGCCCTCTTGAGATTCTCTCCTTCTGCCTTGTTGATCACAATGGCATCTGCCATTTCCACAATCCCCCTTTTGATGCCCTGTAGTTCGTCCCCGGCACCCGAGAGCTTGAGCAGGAGGAAGAAATCCACCATGCTGTGGACGGCCGTCTCGCTTTGGCCCACACCCACTGTCTCCACGAGGATCACATCGTATCCGGCTGCTTCGCACAGGATGATGCTCTCCCTTGTCTTCCGGGCCACGCCTCCCAGGGAAGTGCCCGATGGAGAGGGCCGGATAAATGCCTTGGGGTCATTGACCAGCTGCTGCATCCGTGTCTTGTCTCCCAGGATACTGCCCTTGCTTACCGAACTGCTGGGATCTACGGCCAGGACAGCCACTTTTTTACCCATGGCTGTCAACATGGTGCCAAATCTTTCTATAAAAGTACTCTTGCCCACACCGGGTACCCCGGTGATCCCGACCCTCAGGGTTTCCCC
>NZ_JBFGBM010000172.1:0-5790 GCF_041567615.1 Muriicola sp. | reverse complement strand
TTACTTCTCCCCTCCTGGGAAAGGACAATTTTATAATTCAACTTAGAAGCGACAAAGATCCCTCCGCAGATTGAAATAGCTTTTCACTTTATTCACTGACCCATACATAGCAATACTCAGGTCTGTCGAAGGGGGTAAAATCGCTTCGGATAAGAACAACTGCCCTCATGCGGTCTGCAGCGCTGCAGTGATTCAAGGTCGTGTTTCTGTAACTCTGTACGAGAAGTGTTCTCTGTTTAGCTTTTAAGAGCCTTTTGGTTAATATTTTACTGGTTATCTAAAAATATTTTCCGTTCATCTCAGATAATTGCTTTTATTTGTTAAAGAACTCTTAAAAGAACACTTATGGAAAATGCAAGCTTTCAAACTAAAGCTGTTCGTTTGTTGTTTCTAGTCTTATTCTGTGTGCCTTTGGTTTCTATGGCACAGGAAGTGACGGGAACAGTTACTAGCAGTACGGACAATCAGCCATTACCAGGCGTAAACATTGTACAGAAAGGAACAGCTAAAGGAACCACGACCGATTTTGACGGTAATTTCAGTATTGTGGTGAGTGGGTTCCCATCCACCCTTGTTGTTTCTTATATCGGTTTTGCCACCAAAGAGGTGGTTGTCAGCGGTCCTGGAGCAATTACCATCCAATTGGATGAGGGGGTTGCTCTGGATGAAGTAGTTATGGTAGGTTCAAGGGCTGTCGCGAGATCCAGTACGGATACTCCCCTGCCTGTCGATATGGTAGGAGTGAAAGAACTCCAAAATACCGGGCAAGTCACATTCGATAAGTCCCTGCAATACAAGATCCCTTCTTTCAATACGGTGCAAACCCCGGTAAACGATGCGACATCCCTGCTGGATCCTTATGAAATCCGCAATATGGGGCCTAGCCGAACCCTGATTCTGATCAACGGGAAACGAAAAAATCTCAGTGCGCTCTTATACACCCAGACTTCACCTGGAAGGGGTGAAACAGGCGCAGATATTGCGGCTATCCCTACAGATGCGATTAAAAGGGTTGAAATTTTGCGCGACGGTGCTTCTGCTCAATACGGGTCGGATGCCATCGCCGGTGTAATGAACATCATCCTTAAAGACAACGCCAGTGCCGGGTATGCCTCACTGAGGACAGGTATTTCAAGCGAAGGGGATGGCGAATCATTTGCATTTGCTATTAATAATGGCACTTCTATATTCGATGACAAGGGGTTCATCAATTACACGATAGACCTTTCTTCCATAGGTCAATACAACCGGCCGGGAACCGTAAACGCAGCGGGCGAAATTGCCGATTTCACCGGTGGGACCGCAGCAGATATCGCCTTTGTCAATGAATTTCTTTCGAGAAAACCGGATGCCGGAAATATCAATGGCTCCCCGGAAACGACCTCATCCAAGTTTCTTGTCAACGGGGGAGTGGATTTAAGCGAAAGCTCTGAACTCTACTTCAATGCCGCTTATGTGTACAAGAAGGTAAATAGTTTTGCAAACTACAGAGTACCCTACTGGAGGACCATAGAGTCTTTCCCCTACCTGGGCAATTTCTTTCCAGGGAACAATCCCAACAATACGGGGGCCTTTACCGATGCCTACGGCAACACTTTCCAGGGAAATGGATATGACGGCTATGTGCCCACCTTTGATGGGGACCTCAATGATTACAACGGAACGATAGGGTTCAAAGCCAATAATAACGATTGGTTCTATGACGCGAGTGTGACCGTGGGTGGGAACCGGCAAACATACCGCGTGCGCAATTCGCACAACAGGAATGAAGTGTTCTCTCCTGCTGTGTTCAATGATGCCAATGGCAACGGAGTAGTAGACGCCGGGGAACTTGTCCCAAGCTCCAGGTTATACCAGGAAAACAGCCAGATCAGCTTTGATCCGGGCGGTACTCAGTTTAATCACATCGTAGGTAACATCGATATTTCGAAGTCCTTATCCGACCAGGTAAGTATCGGTTTTGGAGCTGAGTTCAGGAGTGAGACCTTTACCATAATCGAAGGGGAACTCTCCTCTTATGACGGGGGAGGTGCAGACTCTTTTGCAGGTAACAGACCGGAGAATTCCGGTAAATTCAATCGGTACAACTTCGGGGGTTATTTTGATGTAGCCTGGGATGTATCAGAGGAATTTTTATTGAACGGAACGATTCGTACCGAGAACTATTCGGACTTTGGAAATGCCTTTGTATGGAAAGTGAGCTCCCGCTATAAACTGGCAGAGGACAAGCTTACCCTGAGAGGATCCCTTTCAACAGGCTTTAGAGCCCCCACCTTGCACCAGATTTTCACCCAAAAGGCCCAGTATAGTTTTGTGCCGGGTCAGGGAATTCAGGTTGGTGGCTTGGTGAGCAACGTTTCGCCCCAGGCCAGGCTGTTAGGCATTCCACAACTGGATGCAGAAGAGTCTACCAACTTTACCATCGGAGTGGGTGGAAAGATCACCAATAGCTTCAATTTCACCCTGGATTATTACAACATCTCCGTAAAGGACAGGATTGTACTCGGAACGGAAATTGGTCCTTCAGGAGATCCCACCAATCCGTTAGATGTCCTTTTGTCCGGTAACAACCTGAGTGATGTGAGTTTCTTCTCAAATGCCCTGGATACGAAGACATCAGGTATTGATCTGGTGGCCAACTACAGAAACATCCCTTTAGGTGCAGGTTTCTTAGGCCTGAACCTGTCCGGAAACTACACGATCACAAACGAGCGTGATGGTGATGTAAAGAACATCCGCCTTGTTGAAAATGCCGGGCAGTCTGTGGTCAATGAGACCCAGGAAGCCTTGTTCTTTACCTCAAGGCCACAGACCAAATGGATCTTAGGGGCCAATTACGATATCGGAGATTTGGCATTTACGCTCAACAACACCTATTTCGGTAAGACCACCTTCAACCAGCAGGGAATGGATTCCGATCTGTTCACTGAGTTCATTCCTAAGATCGTGACTGACCTGAGTGTGAACTGGGACGCAAGTGAAAAGGTTTCCATACTGTTCAATATCAATAATTTACTGAATGTTCTTCCAGAATGGGAGTTCAAAGCGGAAAACGCCGCTGGACAGGCCATTATTGATGATACCTCAACCAATGCTCTGGGTATCACCCCTATTCAGGAACAGAGTAACCTGATCACCTTCAATCAACGGTACTCTCAAATGACCTATGACGGGTATCATTTCAGCCAATTGGGTACCTTGTTTAATTTGGCCGTTACCTACAGGTTCTAAATACAGGTATATGACCTGAGGTAAAAGACCCAACAGCGATGCTGTTGGGTCTTTTCTTTGGCAGAACCTGAACGGAAAATTCGCCTGCCTCCACTAATCTCTTCTCTGTGGCTGACAGTATTGATCCATTCTTCTACGCGATTGCGGTTCGGTCACCTGTGCATTATGTTTACGATCAGTATCAAAGAGTTCTCATCTTCCAAAAAATTCATTATTTTAAGAGGTCTAGATCATCCGTCATTTTTAACTTATAAACGCGTATTCATGAAAGCTAAATATATCCTCCCTTTTTTCGTCGCCCTCATCACCTCTTGCGGCACTACAAAAACCTTCCCGGTATCCAACCTGGCACCCGCCGCTGAGATTACCGTAAAACAGAAAACAGACAGCAATGACAACAACGAGATCACGGTAAAGGCAAAATACCTGGCCAGTCCGGACAGAGTAAGTCGGGGTGCAACCGCCTACGTGGTATGGCTGGTCAGTGAAGAGAACGGGGTCAAGAATATAGGGGCTCTTTACAACGAGAACGGGGAAGATTCCGAACTGGAAACGGTCACCTCCTTTGTCGGCACAGAAATATTTATCACGGCCGAAAGGCAGGCAAGTATCTCCCGGCCCGATGGGGTAGAGATCACCAGGGTAAAACTTTAGATGATCTGTGACCACAGACCTGTATCTCATCGCACTCCTTCCTCCGGAACCTCTCCGAGAACACATAAGGGTCCTCAAAGAAGAGATGAAAGACCGTTTCGGGTCTGCCCACGCCCTGAAATCCCCAGCCCACATCACCCTGCAACCTCCATTTCGCCTGCCTTCTCAGGAAGAAGGGCGGCTCAATGCTGTGTTGAAGCGATTTGCAGGTTCCCAGGGGCCCTTCCGGGTTACATTGCAAGGCTTTGATTGTTTCCCTCCCAGGGTGATCTTCATCAGGATCGAAGACCATGCCCCCATCATTGAACTCGTGGATCGGTTACGGGATCATTTGACTTCGCAGTCTTTGGTCGAAACCCAAGGCGATGACCCTCCCTTTCACCCTCACATGACTATTGCCACAAGGGACCTGAAACAACCGGCCTTCCAGCGGGCCTGGGCCCAATTCAAAGACCGCCCGTTCGATGCCTCCTTCGAGGTTCATAGCATATTCCTGCTAAGACACCAAGGTCAATTCTGGGAAATCCAGGGTGAATTCAATTTTGGAGTGGTCTCCTGAATGGGATATGGGCTAAGAACGAACTGATCATGAGCAGTGTCCGGCAATCGGGAGGATTTACCTTTCTTACGCCCACTAAAGATCTCGATCGCGATCCCCACGGTGATCCCCCCGGCTACCGTATGGACCACATCCCCGTTATCCCAGGGGCCCCCTTTGTTTTTGTCAATGGCCTCTTTGGCTAACCCTGCCATTAAGCTGCCCCCCACAGCGCCTGCGATAGACCACCATTTGTTCCCTCCGGACAATTCATGGGCGATAAAGGCCCCGGCTGCCCCCGTGGCCACCCCGGCACCAAAATGCAGGATCTTGTCATTTGATTGGGCGTGACCTGCTATGCTGAACAGGAAAAAGAGGAGTAGGAGTTTCTTCATGCCCAAACATAGTAAATCCTTTATTTCTTCTACCCTGTAACGGAGAAGTTTTGGCTAAGGAGCCTGCGTATTCGGCAAAATGGAACAGGCAAGGGTCATTATTGGTATAAATTCGGACAACTTTCGGGGTCTTTACCCTAATGCACAAAAAAACCAATATACGCTGCCACTTGATCGGGTAACCAAAGGCAGAGGATTTGTTGAAAAATTGAATTTTGGACTCTTTTTTTTGGTTCCCATGAACATGGTTCCTGCTATGCAAGTGCCGAACAAATTACCTATCTTTAAGTAAACATCTTTCTGAATGGCTACAGTGAATTTGTCCAGTTCAGCCAGGGAAAATCTTAACCCCCTCAAATGTATCCAATATTTAGGCCCAAATGGACCGGGCATGAGATCCGATAAACAATTATCATACCCTCCCGCTAAATGAATAGTCATTATAACATCATTATTGCCGGGGCCGGCGGTATTGCCGAAGCCGCCGGCCTTCTCCTCATAGAATGGAGTGCGGTACCCCCTACGGTATATATCGGAAACCGAACGCTTTCAAAAGCACAAAAGGTCGCCAGATGGATAGAGGAAGGTACGACCAGGCCCTGTTCGGTAAAGGCATTTCATCTATCAGGGGAAGGCCTTACGCAAAAAATGAAAGAAATCCTGGGACAGGGCGATATACTGCTCGACTGCCTCCCCGGCAACCTGGCTCCGAAAATAGCCAGGCTGGCCAAAGATTTTCACCTGCACTACGTCAACCTGACTGAGCATGTTGCGGAAACAACGGAGATCATGGAGCTGGCAAAGGATGCAGAAACGGGTTTTGTCCTTCAGTCAGGTCTCGCTCCCGGTTACATCAATGTCCTCTCCAACTTCCTTTTCCAGCAGTTTTGTTATGATTTTGAAGTCGATACAGTTGACAGGCTGGAGCTCAAAGTAGGCGCCCTTACAGAACATGCTGTTTCTCCCCATTTT
>NZ_JBFGBM010000171.1:0-5793 GCF_041567615.1 Muriicola sp. | reverse complement strand
GGTTAGGTGGTTATCTGAACGTGAGACTTTGAGTCAGGGTTCTACTAGTGTTTAAAAGCTTTTTCATCGAATCTCCTGTGGGTTTTCAACGCGAATTAAAATACATTAGATGATCAAAAGGGATCTTCATATCTCCTTAACTTATTGTTGAGTCTCAGGATCCTCTCTTCCATTTCCTCCTGCCTTCTCAGCATATTCAGAACCACGTCTATGCCTTCCAGGTTCACGTGCAGGTCCCTGTGGATACGGATGATCTTCTCCACCTGCTGCAGGGCATCCTGATGTATGCATCGTTCTCCCCTGTATACCCTGAGGTCTATCAGGCCGAATTCCCACAATTCCTCAAAAAAAGTGACTTCCAGATCGTAGAGCTCGCACAGTTGCACTACCGGAAATAATTCAACTTTAGCCATTGTCATCTCAATTTAGCAAGTTCTTCGAATAATTGTTTCTCCCTGGGCGTAAGTTTTTTCGGGAGTTCGATCTCATAAGTGATATAGAGGTCGCCGTACTGCCCTTCCTTCTTGTAGACAGGGAATCCCTTCCCTTTCAGTTTTACCTGCGTGCCGTTTGGGGTCTCCGGTTTCACTTTTAGCTTTACCTGCCCATCGAAGGTATTCACGATGATCTCTCCCCCGAGCATGGCTTTGTAGAGATCTAATTTTACCGTGGCGTACAGGTTGTCCTCATCCCTCCGGAACGGGGTGTTGTTCACAAGGGAGAAGCGAATGTGGAGGTCTCCCCTGGGCCCCCCGTTGATCCCTTCTGCCCCGTGGTTCTTGATCTTGATCACCTGCCCGTTGCGGATCCCGGCGGGGATGGTGAGCCGTATGTTCCTGCCGTTGACGGTCAGGGTGCGTTTATGGGTCCTGTAGACCTCTTCCAGCGGTAATTCGAGTTCAGCCTGGACGTCCTGACCCCTGAACTGCATGCTGCGATCCTGTCGGCCGCCCCTTCCCCCAAACATGGCGCTGAAAAAATCGGAAAAGTCGTCCTCCGAGAAAGCGGTCCTTCCTGAATGCTGTCGCGACCTCTGATTTCGGGCCTGTTGCTTTTTGGCTTTTTCAAAGGCTTCTGCGTGCTCCCAGTCCTTGCCGTATTCGTCGTATTTGGCCCTGTTTTCAGGATTTCCCAGGACTTCGTTGGCTTCGTTGAGTTCCTTGAATTTCTTTTCGGCCGAGGCATCCCCGGGATTTACATCGGGGTGATATTTCCGGGCCAGCTTGCGATAGGCTTTTTTGATGTCCTGCTGGGAGGCATTTTTCGGGACCCCCAGGATCTTGTAATAATCGATGTATTTCATATGGCGATACTCCCTTCAATACGTTTTAAAATCTGAGGAAGTGACAAGGGTGAATGATCCATACCATCCAGAGTAGCGTTTATTATGCTTCTGTGTAGATCACCCGGCAGGTCTTACCTTTCCAACTTTGAAGATCGCAAATAATCGCAACATTTCAAATGTCATTGCAGGGTTTTAGGCAATCATCTCACTCGGTTGGTATGCAAAAAGTATGTGTTAGACTTCGCTTCCGCTGTTAAAAAATGGCACTATGGGTATTTGACTTCTCCTCAAGGTCCAGTACATTTGAGCCATGCAGCTGGATCTGTTCACTATCACCACCATCCTGGTATTCCTCTCGGCCATTTTCGGGTATATCAATGTCCGCTTCCTGAAAATGCCCAATACCATCGGACTCATGTTCATCACCATCCTGTTAACCCTTGCAGTATTCGCCTGGAGTTATGTAGATCCCACCCTCTTGAACGTGGAGCGCTACATCCTTTCCCGGATCGATTTTAAGACGGTCCTGCTGGATGTCATGCTGAGTTTCCTGCTCTTCGCAGGGGCCCTGCATACTGATTTTGAGCAACTGAGAAAACTGAGATGGCCCATCCTGAGCTTTGCCACCCTGGGGGTGATGACCTCGACCGTCCTGGTAGGGACTGTGACCTATTATCTGCTCATTGCTTTAGGTATGGAGGTACCCTATATCCATTGCCTGCTTTTCGGGGCTCTGATCTCTCCTACCGACCCGATCGCCGTACTGGGCATCCTCAAACAGGCAGGAGTGCCTAAGAAACTGGAGGCAAAGATCGTGGGAGAATCCCTTTTTAACGACGGGGTAGGGGTGGTGGTTTTCCTGACCCTTTTTGAGATCGCATCCCCCTCAGAAGACGCTGTTTCAGCTTTGGGTGTGCTAAAACTATTTGGGGTGGAGGTATTCGGAGGGATTGCCCTGGGACTATTACTGGGCTGGGCTACCTACAGGCTGATGAGGACCATAGACGATTACGATATCGAGGTGATTATTACCCTGGCCACGGTAATGACAGGGACCGTGATCGCCCAAAAACTGCATGTTTCTGCCCCCCTTGCCATGGTTGTTGCCGGGTTGATGATCGGTAATGACAAGCTCAGAAACAGTGCCATGTCGGAAAATACCATGATCTATGTCGACAAGTTCTGGGAGCTGATAGACATCCTGCTCAACACCTTGCTTTTTGTACTTTTGGGGATGGAGATCCTAGTCCTGACCTTCGATTCCAATTACCTCCTTGCAGGGATCATAACCATACCTGTCGTTTTACTCTGTCGGTACATCTCCCTCCTTTTTCCTATTTCTATTTTCAAACAGAAACTGGAATTCGTACCTCAAACAGGGATTATCATGACCTGGGGCGGTCTCCGTGGTGCCATTTCCATAGCCCTTGCCCTGGGCCTGACCGCTGAGATGAACCGGGAATTATTCCTGCTGATCACCTATGTGGTCGTGGTTTTCTCTATTATCGTGCAGGGGCTTACCGTTGGGAAACTCGTCAAAAAAGCGCAGTAAACCCGGGAAACTCGGTTCCTGTAGGCGATACTTGCAGATTTCTAAACATTTATTCTATTAGTCTCAGGCCTTCTTTTGCGCTTAAAGGCTCCAGAGGCGTATGTGAGGCGAACTCTTTTACCCAGGCGGGATCGGTCTTACTGTATTCCCTCAGGATCCAGCCTATGGCCTTGTTGATAAAGAACTCTCGGGAACCCAGGAGGCGGGTAATGATCTTCTTCAGGAATTCTGTATCCAGCTCCTCCTTGTATTTCAATTGAAAAAGGAGAACGGTTCGCTGAAGCCACATATTTCCTGAGGTCATCCACTTTTCGGTAATCTTATCCCTGTTTTCAGGAAATGCCCTGAAGTAGGGCCCCACCAGTTTGGAAGCGATGAAATCAACCGTATCCCACCAGGATTTATGGGTGATCATGTATTCGTATAGTTCAACGTCCTGTTCTTCGGCTTCTTTGATGTACTTCCTGCCCAGTTCCTGTCCGATGTACTGGTTTTCCCTCTCGTCCTTGGCCCATAGCTTTCTGATGATTTCGAAACCGTCTTCTTTGGAAGGGAGGTATTCCTTTTGGAACATCTGCCTCTGTATCTCCCTCCTTTTAGGGGTCTTGATTCCGAAAAAAGGGAATTGATGACGCATATAGGCTTTTTGGCCTGCTGCGATCTCAGCATTGGCTTTCTCGGCACAAAGCCGATCCAGGGTCTTTATAAATCTGGTAACGTTTTCCGATCTCATTCGTCCTATGGGCAGTATAGAAATTCGTTTCTAAGGTAAGAAGGGACGGGAGAACTGCAGGGCGTATTACCTATCTTTATTGTTCTCTGGACCTTACGCCGATTTTTTCTACATTTATATAAAACTAACCCATGACCTCGACCAACCGCTGCAAGAACTGTGATCAACCCCTGGATCCGTCCTATGATTACTGTCCCAAATGCGGGCAGGAGGTAACAGACAATCTCACCTTTGGGGTCTTGTTCAGCAAGACGATCAGTGATTACTTTTCGGTAGATGCGCGTTTCTTCAGGAGCTTTATTCCGCTGATCTTTAAACCGGGGGTACTGGCCAGGAGGTTTGTGGATGGGAAGAGGCTCTATTATCTGCACCCTGCACAATTCTATCTTTTTGTCTCAGTCGTCTTCTTTTTCCTCTTTTCCTTCAGTATACGGGAGGCGGATAATCAAATGACTGAAGCCTTTAAAAAAGGTATTGATCAGGATGCTGTACAGATCGCAACGGATTCTATAAAACTCAGGCCTTCGGATTCTCTTCAATTGGTGAAAACAAAGGAAATGTTGAAAAACAACCAGGAAAAATGGGGGATATCCGATGAGGATATGGCAGATATTGATTCAGTCATGACGGAGACCGCAGAAAACCCCTCCAGCCTGAACCAGGGCATGACCTTCGATTTCGACAAGAATGTACTGGATTCCCTGATCGCAGTAAATGCTCCCATGGATGAAAAATTAGTGGCCATGGGGATGGAAGAAGATGCCTCCATATTCTATCGCAGAATTTACGAGCAGGTCTATAAGCTCTATGTGCAAAGAGGAGGTGGGATACTACAGACCTTTTACGACACCATCCCTATCGCGATGTTCCTGTTGATGCCGATCTTCGCCATGCTGTTGAAAGTATTTTACTGGAGGAGGGGGAATTTTGCCCACCATATGGTATTCAGCTTCTACTTTTTCACCTTCTTGTTCACGGCCTTCTGTATTCTTATCCTGGCTAACAAATTGTTTGAGGTGCCTGTCTGGCTGGAGGTCATCATCACCCTGTCATACCTGGTCTACCTCATGGTAGCATTGCGGAACTTTTACCGGAGCAGTTGGTTCGGGGCCTTCCTGAAAGCCAACGTCATTTCCTTTATCTATATGCTTATGATTCTCCCCGTGGCTTTGATAGGGATCGTTTTTATGGCCTTTATGCTGTACTGATCCCTGTTCCTCGAATGCTCTGGATTAATCCAACATAAAAAGTGCATTGGCAAAGAAGAGTTTGCCGTTTTCCCAGAATCCCCTGAAGAGAGGGTTGTCTACCATATAGACAACTTGACCCCTTCCAGAATTTTCCACGCCAAAAATCAGGGAATTCGAGATCCTTTTCTGGGCTTCGCTTCCTGCAAAACCGGCTACAGGTCTGGCCGTACCCTCTATGTATGCCACAGTGCCCAGGTTCAGGTACTGATAACTGTCATTTCCCAGTTTCAGACTGAAATAGGTATCCCCGTATCCAAAGGCCAGCGGATGCGTGGGATCGACTTTGGTCCTGAAAATAGCCCCCGTGATCTGGTCTTTCATGCGTTCCCTCTGTGTGTCTTCGTACAAACGCGGTTCTTCCTGCTCCTCTTTTTCACCATTGTTCGATCGGGCCGTTTTGATCCCAAAACCTTCTTTCCCTTCAAGGGATCCGACGGCGTTCCCCATGGCGATGAGCCGGCCTCCGCCTTTTACCCAATCCCTGATCTTACTCAGGTTCGATTCACTGAAGAAGTAGCGGTAGCCCCTGCCATCGGGCAGGACCAGGACGTCGTAGTCAGCAAGGTCAACCCTGCCGAAATACTCCGCATCCAGGACCGTCAAAGGATAATGGAGTTGCTGTTCAAAAAAGTGCCAGATCTCCCCGAAACGCAGGGAGGAGGTGGGATCCCCCGAGAGTACTCCTACCTTGGCGAATGGGATCATTTTCACGTCACTGGATCCGAAATCCTTGCCCTTGTCGACATAACCGGTAGATACAGCCGTGATTTCTTTGTGGGCATACTTCCCGAAAATGCCGAACAGGCGTTCTGTTTTCCCAGGACTGGAATTGTCTGCCCTGGTGATGATCAGACTTCCTCTCCCAAAGGACTTACCGTTTAACGAAAATGGCATATGGGCGGTCCTGACCCTGATCCCTGCCTTAAGGAGATCAGCCAGAAAACGGGCATCCTCCATACTGTCCCAATCCGTT
>NZ_JBFGBM010000170.1:0-5829 GCF_041567615.1 Muriicola sp. | reverse complement strand
AAGTTATGTATTTCCTGAACGATCTCGTCACTAACGACCCCCGTCAGCCTTATGCGCAGGGCCTTGTGGAATTCCACGTCGTCCCGGCAGAGATCGGAAAGGACCTTCCAGAGAACGGACGGGTTCCGCTCCGACAAAAGGGAGCCGATATGGGAAATACTGAAATACCCATCCCCATCAACTGCAAAGCCGGGGGAACTGTCGTATCCGTTGGTGATAACGGTGACAGGCCGAACTGTTACTTTTTTGAATTCTGCAGCGGTAGTCTTGCTGGTGGTCAGGATCTCATCAGCCGAAGAAAGTACCTTTTTTTCAAGTTCTGAATGCTTTTTCTCCGAAGCCCTGGTGAGCCTCAATGACTTGTGGTATCCTATGGTCGTCCAGGGGTCTCTGAAATCGGCTATCCAACGGATGTTTTGCCTTTCCTTAAGGCCCAATCCGATGAGGTGCAAGCTGTGGGGAGGACCGGTTGTGATCACCGTATTGATACCTTCTTTTTCCAGGATTTCCATCAGATATTTCACGGAAGGCTTTACCCAGAATTTCCTCGCATCCGGGATAAACAGGTTCCCCCTGATCCACAAAAAGATCTTATCCAGGGCCGATGGGTTGGACCGTGGAACGATCCCGGAACTGATCTCCTTTGTCTTCTTCTTTGAAAGCCAACCGGCCCAACTATAGGGTTCCCAAATCGGGCTTTTGTAAATGGTGAGATCCTCGGGAACTTCCTCGGTCAGGCTCTGGTCCAGGATTGGGTAATGCGGATTTTCAGGAATGTAGAGAACCGGCCGGATCCCGTACTCGGGGAGATATTTTACAAATTTAAGCCATCGCTGTACCCCCGGCCCGCCGGCAGGAGGCCAATAGTAGGCAACGATGAGCACTTTTTTCATGCCTGGGGGTTCTTTCTCCTACGCCTGTACACGGAAACAATCCCTCCTCCCAGGACGATCAAACCTAAAAGGACAGAGCTGGCCAGGCTGATTTTACTTCCTGTCTCAATGACCTCCGGCTCGAAGGCAAAGACGATCCGGTGCTGGCCTTCCGGAACCCTCAAGGCCCTGAGCCCGTAATTCACCCTGAAAAAGGAGGTTTTTTCACCATCTATATAAACATTCCAGCCATGGGGATAATAGAGTTCTGAAAACACAAGGACCCCGGAATGATCATTACTGGTCTCATAAGTGAGATGGTTGGGCCTGTAAGACGTCAGGTTCGCCCTGGCTGTGGAATCGACCTCAAACCGAAACCGATTGATCAGGGGAAAGTCCGAACGGTCGAAAACCGCCTCCCGTCGCAGATCGAGGCTGTCCAGGGAAAGTATTTCCTCGTTTGCCGATTCAACGGGCAACAGCAATTCAATAAACCAGGCATTCCCCAGGGCTTCGGGATTTACAGAGGCGAACCTCTGGCCTTCTTCGTTCTGCTGAATCACGTATTTTACGTTCAGCATGTTGAGGATCTGCCTGTTGTTTTTATAGATATGAAAGTCGAACAAGTCCTGGATAACGGCCGGTTTCGCAGCGTGATATCCGCCGATCGACTTGTGAAAGTAGGAGGTTCTGGCCCCATTAAGTCCTTCTCCCGTATCGTAGACACGATAGACAGAGGTATCGTTTTGAATCTGCCTGTCTGCCATGCTGGGCTGAAACGGCTGATTCATGGTCCGCTTGCTGACAAAGTCGTCTTCATCCACATAACGGAGGGCCACGCCCACCAGGTCCATACAAATGAGGCCACCGAGAAGAAGGATGGAAAGGTTCTTTTTCAATGTACCCTTGAGGAATAACCAGAGGACGGTTGCCGCAAGAAGCACGTAGACCAGTGACCTCAGGGTGTCATTGATGTAAACAGCTTCCCTGTCCCTTTTGATCATGGCGAGTACTTCATCGCCAAAATAACGTTGATAGAGGGCATCATTGAGTCCGTTGAATTCGAACATCCCTTTGATCAGGAAAATGACCACCCCTAGTCCGGCGGTGATAAAAAATGAAAATTTCAGCGCCCGTAGTTTTTCTGCCCCGGTACGATCACCACCCATCAGGGCCGAGAGGCCCAGGACCCCCAAAATAGGAATGCATAATTCGAGGACCACCTGAATGGAGGAAACCGCCCTGAACTTGCTGTACAAAGGGAAATAGTCGATCATAAAATCCGTCAGTAGCCCAAAATTCTTACCCCAGGATAACAGCAACGACAGAAGCACTCCCCCGAGTAACCACCATTTCGACCTGCCTTTCACCAGGAAAAGTGCCAGGATAAATAGGAAAATGAGGATGGCCCCTACATAGGCCGGTCCAGCTACAATGGGCTGGGATCCCCAGTAAAGTGGTAGTCCACTGGCAAACTCCAGCGCTTGTGTTCTGGGAACTCCCTGTTCCGTCAGATAGGCATAGGCCTTGGATTTTGTCCCGAGGTCCTCATTGTTAGATCCTCCAAAGAGCCGCGGCACGAAGAGGTTAAGGGATTCAGCCAGGCCGTAGCTGTATTCGGTAATATAATCCCGGCTGAGGCCGGTAGTTGCTTCCTTGGGCGAGCCGTCCGGGTTTACGGTAAGTTCTGAGACCCCCCTTGTACTCCAGTCGGCATACTCCTTGGTCGCCAGGAGGGATGTGGCATTGGTGGTCACCCCAAGGGCGACGGCCAGAATGAGAACCCCGACAGATTTCAGGAAGTTGAAGACCGTTCTCTTCCTGATGGCATCTATGAACATAGCCAGACCCAAAACGAGCACCAGGAGCATGAAATAATAGGTCATCTGGTAATGGTTGGCATTGATCTCCAGGGCCATAGCCAGGGCAGTAAGTACAAACCCCCAGAAATATTTCCCCCTGAAGCTGAGCAATATCCCGCCCAGGATCATGGGCAGGTAGGCAATCGCGTGGGCTTTGGCGTTGTGCCCTACCCCAAGAATGATGATCAGGTAGGTAGAAAAGCCAAATGCCAGGGCCCCTAGTACAGACAGCCGAAAGTCTACCTTCATGCAGCACAGCAAGATGTAAAAGCCGAGGAAGTATAAAAAGAGATAATCTGCCGGTCTGGGCAGGAACCTGAGAACCCGGTCTAATTTTTTTACGTAGTTATGGGGGTAATTGGCGCCAAGCTGGTAGGTGGGCATACCTCCGAAGGCCGCATTGGTCCAGTAGGGTTCCTCCTCGTATTCCTGCCTGAAATCGTTTTGTTCCTTGGCCATCCCGGTATACTGAATGATATCCGACTGGAGGATGACCTTGCCCTGCAACACGGGATGGAAGTAGGCCAGGGCGACAACCACAAAAAAAGTGATGGTAAAGAAATGGGTGAAGAAAGCTTTGGAGATTCCCCTCATAGAGAATGACGTGCTGGTTTATTCTATTTCCTCAAAATCTATATACTCCCCTATCTTTTCTGAGGATGCTGGTTTCTTTTTTTTGGCCGGGCCTCTGATCTCACCTTCCGGTCCTGTGAACTGCGTCTCTCCATTCTCCCTCGCTTGTTCATAGGCCTTCTGGAACCTATCCCCTGTTTTTTTCACGGCATATCGGAAGAGCCTAGGGGCCAAAATTCTCCCAATGATCCTCAACAGGAAATACACACCGATAATGATCAGCAGTGTCTTTAAAAAACCCATAATTTATTTTGTAATTATATCAAAAGTACAATTCCAGCGTTGTATTAGCAGTACAAATGTCATAAAACTTTGATAAAATAGCCCCAGATGGATGCAGCCTCAAGAACCAGCCGCTTACTCCCATATCTGATTTGCCTGAGTTTAGCCTTGCCATTTTTTGGTTTTTCCCAATACACGGAAGTGATCAATTCTAACCGACCTGGACTTTCGGTAAGTGCCTACGCAGTGGGCAAAGGAGTTGTTCAGGTAGAGTCGGGTTTCCTATACGAACAAAGGGACCATTCCAACCTGTCCTGGGAATCCACCATCATGGGTGCCGACCTGGCGTTGAGATACGGCTTTTTCAAGGAACAGCTGGAGATCATATACGAAGGCACCTACATACAACAGGATATCACCTTCACGGCTTTTGATCTGAACGAGAAGAGGAGTGATTTTTCCAGGAACCGACTGGGTATCAAATACCTCCTGTACGATCCCTTTAAAAATCCGGACAGAACCAAGCCTAATCTTTACAGCTGGAGGGCCAATAACAAATTCCAACTGCGGGATCTGGTGCCTGCGGTCTCCGTATATGCCGGGGCAACCTTTAACCTGGGTGACAATCCTTTTTATCCTGAAGACCCTATCGTGGCTCCCAGGGCCATGGTAGCGACACAGAGTAGCCTGGGATCCAGGCTGGTCTTGATCACCAACCTGATCTACGACCGCATCGGGACCGACTACCCTGAAATGGAATACCTCGTTTCCCTTTCTCACGCCTTTAAGAATCCGAAATGGAGTGTCTTTGTAGAAAACCAGGGGATCAAAAGCGACCGGTATTCTGACATCCTGTTACGAACCGGGATCGCCCATTTGTTCAGTAAGTCCTTTCAGGCCGATTTCAACATAGGTGCCAGTTTTAAAAGTACGCCGAGCAGGATGTTCGGGTCTCTGGGGTTTTCCTACCGCCTCGACTTCCACCAGGATCAGATAATCTCCATCGATGATCAGAAATCAGGACAGAACGGAGATTTTATCAAACGGAACGCTTTCAAGGACGATTCAGACACCGCCCTCCCGGGCATCTCGCCTAAGAAGATGAGAAAACTTCAGCGCAAAGCTAAAAAGAGGAATAAGAACTGATCCTTCCCTGAATCCCTGAATGCCAAAATTCCTTTAATTAATCGAGAATTAGGCTTTATTCTGTGCCCAATAATTCATATTATTGATCACACAACTCGGGTCCTATGATACGTATCAAAGAGGTGGTCAGCAAGTCTGATCTCAAGAAATTCGTCACCTTTCCCTTTTCCCTCTATAAGGACTCCCCTTATTGGGTCCCGCCTCTGATCCGGGATGAGATGGAGACCTTCGACCGAAAGAAGAATCCGGTCTTTGAACACGCCGAGGCATGGTTCTTCCTGGCTTATAAAAACGGAAAGGTCGCAGGCAGGATCGCCGCCATGATCAACTGGATCGAGGTGAACGAGCAAAAGATCCGTAAAATGCGATTTGGCTGGTTCGATTTCATCGATGACCCGGAAGTCTCGGAAGCCCTTCTTGCCAAGGCGGCAGAACTGGGCAAGGCCCATAACCTGGAATTCATGGAAGGTCCCGTAGGATTTTCAAACCTGGACAAAGTGGGAGTGCTCGTCGAAGGATTCGACCATATAGGGACCATGGTCACCTGGTACAATTATCCCTATTACCAGTCGCATTACGAAAGACTGGGTTTTGTGAAAGAAAAGGGATATGACGAAAGTAAATTTCCCAGGAGCAACGTGGATCCTGCCCTCTTTCAAAGGGTAAATGAACTGATCAAGAAGCGTTACGGACTCAGGGAGATGAATTTTAAAAAGACCAGCGATATCATGCCCTGGGTAGATAAGATGTTCGACCTGTTCAATGATACCTATGCCAGGCTCTCTTCTTTCGTCCCCATCACCCCGGTGCAGAAAGCGTATTTCAAAAAGAAATACATCGGTTTTATCAACCCGGAATACATCAAATTCATCGTAGATGCCTCAGATCAGATCATCGCTTTTGCCATTGTGATGCCCTCGTTTTCAGAAGCTCTTCAGAAAGCCAGAGGTAAATTGTTCCCTTTTGGCTGGTACCATCTTCTAAAAGCGAGGAAGGAGAGCAAGGATGCGATCTTCTATCTCATCGGCATCCTCCCTGAATACCAGAACAAGGGGGTTACTTCCATCATTTTCAACGAGTATCACGAGACCTTT
>NZ_JBFGBM010000169.1:0-5865 GCF_041567615.1 Muriicola sp. | reverse complement strand
GGGATTACCATCGACCAGGATTTGAAAAGCACCATCAGACTTCGTCAGTTCAACCCTGGCAGGCCCAATAGTTGTCTTCTTCTTATCGTACTTTACTGATTCCATGCATTCAAGGGATTCTCTGGATCTCACAGGCAATACACCCTATTTTCGAATGAGTAATTCTTCGACCTCCTCCAATGTTCTCCCTTTGGTCTCTATCACAAATCTGTATACAAAAAGGATGGCGAGGAAGGAAAGCAGGGCATATAACGCAAAGGTAACGGTAGGGCCTAAATTTGAGAGCTCCCAGGGAAATACCTGAGTTACCGAAAAACTCACCAGGGAGTTAAAAAAGCCCACGACAGAAATCGCGATCCCCTTGATCTTACTCGGGAAGATCTCCGAGATCAGGGTCCACATGACCGGCCCCAGGGAAATGGCAAAAGACGCCACATACAACAGAATGGCAATGAGAACCAGGGAGGCGTTGATCTGAATAAAATTCGTGATCTCATTCCGCCTGAAATTGAGGAACTGTTCTTCATTGAGTTCTTGCTGCACAGCAGTAAACAGGACGGCCTGCCCGTCATAAGACTGCCCATTGAGCTCAGAAAGGGCATTTCTGATCCCATCGTCACTCACCTTTGCGAGGGTTTCCTCATTAAAATCGTAGGTGGCATTGTTAAAGGCGAATGTCGCCATCAGCAGAGCGATGGTCATGCATGTGGTCCCGATCAGCAGGAGGGGTTTTCTTCCCAGGCGGTCAATCAGCCAGATCGCTACCAGCGTAAAGACCAGGTTGGTGAGCCCAACCACAATTGCCTGGAGGAAGGAGGAATCCGTGCTCCCACCCGCTTGCTCGAAAATCGTGGGTGCGTAATAGAAAATGGCGTTAATACCCGTGATCTGCTGGAAAAACGCGATCCCCAGGGCGATGATCATGATAGTGGCATATTTACTGTCCAGAATATCCCTGAGTTTCCCCTTTTCCTCTTTCTTGTCGATCCCCCTCTGGATCTCCTGTATCGTGATCTCTGCATACTCCTCTCCTCCTATTTTTTGCAGGATCTTTCGGGCCAATTCCACCTTATTGAGTTTTTGGATAAGCCATCTCGGGCTTTTGGGCACCGTCCACAGGCTGATAAAATAGATCAGCGCGGGAATGGCTTCCACCCCCAGCATCCACCTCCAGCTTTCTTCCCCTACGTTTACGAGGAAGTAATTGGAGAAATAGGCTACGGATATCCCGATTACGATATTCAACTGGTTAAAAGAGACCAGGCTTCCCCTGAGTTTTGGCGGGGCGATCTCGGCGATATAAACAGGCGCGATAAGGATGGCTCCCCCGATTCCCACCCCTCCTATGATCCGGGCAACGATAAACTCGGTATACCCCGTGGCCAAGGCAGACCAGGTCGCTGAAATGGTGAACAAGGCTGCCACGACGATCAACGTATTCTTCCGCCCAAACCTGTCTGCCACCGGACCAGCAAGCAGGTTCCCGGCCATGGCACCAAATACGACACATCCTACCGAAAAGCCCAGCATCCATTCTGTCATTTCGAAATAGACCGTGATACCCCTGACGGCTCCTGATATCACAGCACTGTCGAATCCCAGAAGAAATCCTCCCAGGGCTACAATAAGGCTGATGAGGACAGTGTAGGATTTGTTCATCTTGACTACGGTTGCTGGCTGGTTCATTTGCTAAAGGTTTAGGTTCTTGTTTTTCTAAGCCCCGCCCGTCGTTCGATACAGACAAGGCTCATAAAGATAATTAAAAAGACCGGTAGCGGACTCCGGCCTATTCTAAGAAGGGTGCAGGCGTAAGGATCAAAGTATCTGCGGCTTAAAATTTGAGTCGCTCATCCTTATCCCACAGACCCCAAAACGCACCTACATCCCCTTCTGCTCCTACCTTCCAGGATTCGTCGAAAGAGGAGAAGTAAAAGATTTCTACATCTTCTTCCGCAGCCCATTTCTGGGTGTTCATAAAGTATTTTAAGGCATTTTCGAAGGACGGAAAAGCACCTTCCAGATTCGTTCCCTGGAAAGGCCAGCCCGTCTCAGAAATAATGACTTTTTTACCCTGGGCGGCGTTTATGGCTCTGCGGTACATATCTTTCATATAGAGCAGTGAATAATCCAGATCACAACCTTCCCAGAAAGGATAACAATTGGCAAGAACTATATCGCAAGCCTCTGTAATCCTCGGACGTTCTGCAAATTCGTAATAAGCGTCCACATAACCGACAGGAATTTCATCAGGAATGGCCTTTTTTACCTGGTCCAGTTTTTGCAGCAATTCGTCTTCCGTCAGGTCGCCCCTCAACATGACCTCATTTCCCACAGCAGCAATATCCACATAACCTTCGTTGGCTAATTGGATCAGGTTCTCCACCTCCTGGGCATTGATCTCAGGATCGTCACCCAACCAGGCCCCTACCATGGTCTTGATCCCAAATTCACGGGCGATCCTCGGAATGGCCTCGTTCCCTTCCGTACAGGAGAAGGATCGGATCCATTTGGTGTATGGGCTGATGATCTCCATTCTCCTGCGGATCTGATCTTCCCCGATCTGATCCCCGGGGTTTTGCCCCTCCAGATAAGGACTGAAACAAAGTCCGTGCATCCCTTCATCAAGGACACTCCTACAAAGTTTCTTTAACTCCTTGGTCGTCTTTCCTGCATAATCCAGGGCCGCAAGGGCCAGATATTTCTCTTTTCTAGATGATATATTTCTCGTTGACATGTTTAGCTATATTTCAAATGTTCATTCTTATCCCAAATGCCCCAACTGGCGCCGATTTCTCCTTCGTGATGTATTTTCCAGGCCTCATCAAATGATGAGAAATAGAATAATTCCGTATTGTATTTCTCACCCCAGGTCTGAAGATTGATAAAATACTTCATGGCATTCAGTGGGGATGGCACTGCCTCATTCACGTTATTCCCGTTATCCGGCCATCCGGTTTCTGTAATGATGACAGGTTTCCCGTGTGCCGCCTTTACGGTAAGCGCATGCATCTTTTTTAGGTAGTTAGAAGCCTCTTCTACCCTGCATCCTTCCCAGAAAGGATAGCAATTGGCCAGGATCACATCACAGGCATCTACCAGATCCGGATTTTCATAAAACCTGAAATAGGTATCTACGTAACCCACGGGAATATCAGGCAAAACTTCTTTCACGCGGCCAATATACTGAAGGATTTCTTCTTTTGGCAATTCATTTCTGAGTAATACCTCATTTCCAACAGCAGCTATATCGACAAAGCCGGATTTGGCGAGTTCAATTAGACTGTTGATTTCTCTTTCGTTCTTCTCCTTATCCTGACCAATCCAGGCCCCTACAATGGTCTTGAGTCCGTTTTCCCTGGCAATTCGCGCGATAAATTCGTTTCCGTCCGTACAGGAGAAGGAACGCACCCATTTAGTATAGGGTTTCACAACCTCCATTCGGGTTCTGATCTGTTCTTCGGTCAGCACATCCCCTATATTCTGGCCTTCCCGATACGGGCTGAAGCACATGCCGTGCATACCTTTTTCCAGAGTTCTCAGGAATAATTTACGTACCCCGGCGTCCGTCATGGACCCAAAATCGACATCGGTACTGAGGTCTATTTCCAGATTTACATGATCAAAAGTAGAGAGTTTGTCGCCCTCGTAGTAGGAGGAGGTGCCCTTGGGTTCCTTGCGCTTCTCTATTTCTGCCCTGATCTCATTGGCCCGCGCCTCGGTCACGTCGTACTTCCTCATGACGAGCATGGCGACGATCGTACCTGCCATAGGGAAGAAGCAAAAGAATGCCAGCAACCCGTCTACAGCAGATTGTTGCTCAGTGGTAGGGAGGTCCGGATTAAAGCCAACAAGGGCAATAATAAGTCCGCTGAGCGCCCCGGCAATGGCAAAACCAACTTTGACCATCCACCAGTAAATAGCCCCGAAAATACCTTCTCTGCGTTTCCCGGAATTCAGCTCATCAATATCTATGACATCTGCGGTCATAGACATCATGATGGTAAACAAACTACCTATCCCGAATGAAAAGAAGGGAAGACCGATAATATACATCCAGGGTTTTCCGGGTACGAAAAGAAAGTACAACATGATATAACCAACAACTGAAATACCCTGGGCGTACATAAACGCCTTTTTCTTACCCATAACCCTTGCCATCCGGGCTACTATGGGAATGACGATAAAGGTGGTACCCAATGCTCCCAGGCATCCAAATAAGGACACCCAGATCCCCGATGCCTCCGCATCACCATTAAATAATTTATAGACAACGACGAAAAATGTAAGCGCGGCCACCGTGTTAAACGCATTAAAGATCAGGAATGTCGCAATACATATTCTCCTGAACTGTTCTATCCTGAAGGCCGCCTTAAAGCTTTCGAGAATCTTCTTCAGGCTATTGACAATGTTGGCAGTGTTCAGGGGTTCATAATCTTCGTCAAGCGTGGCTTTGCTCCTGATAAAAATGGCAGGAACCATTGCACAAACGGCACAGGGAATGGCAACCCAGATGGCCAATTCTCTCACGGCAACATCAGCTGAGGGAAACCAGGCCGGATCGTACATGATCACCCAGAACCAGGGCGCGATCACCCAGGCCCATTGTCCGATCCACTGGGCAATGGCCATTATATCCGTACGTTCATGAAAATCGTCACTCATTTCATACCCCATGGCCACGTATGGAACGCTGAAAAAAGTCAGCCCTAAATAAAAAACGATAGACCATAGAAAGAAATACCAGAAATTATATTGTAATGTATCGGATGCATAGAGCTGCCACATAAAAATGAAAGCCACCCCCATGATAAGGCCACCTATCAGAACATACTGTTTTCTCCTTCCCCATTTGGATTTGGTATTATCCGAAATAAAGCCCATGATGGGGTCCGTGATAGAATCAAAAATTCTGGGAAAGAAATAGATGAGTGACCACATCCAACCGGGAAATCCCAGGTCTTCTACAAGAACCACCATAAAAATTCCGAGAATGGCCGGAAACATCTGATTGGCAAACATTCCTATACCGAAAGCCAGCTTTTGACCAAATGGTACCCTGGCTGTGATCAATTGTGAAGAACTGCTCATATGGATCGGTTGTTTAGTTAGTTAATTATTTAAGGACGATCGTTTGGATCGCTTGTGGACTTATTGATAATTTCTGAGAACTTTTCCCCAGGGCGAGGTCGAATGACTTCGCCTTGCGCTCCTGGTTCAGGGCGACCACCACGATGGAACCGTCAGGGTTCCTGGCAGCCGTGATCAAAAGAGAATCATCGGGATTTTCAAAGCCTATGCGCACAGCCCCGGGCCGGATGAAACGGCTAAAATGCTTCATGGTATAATAAAGGGGGGTAAAATACACCTCATCCTTCTCCGGATCCACGATCACGGGCGCCACGCACCAGTTCTCAAACCAGTTGGGCCCTCCCCTTTTGTCGAGGACCATATTCCAGTCTATCCATCCATCCACCCAATTGTTCAGGCAGCCGATGATATCCCGGGCATAGCGATACACAGGGACGTATTTGGGGTGCAGATGTTTATCCTTTTCAGGAGCCCAGTCCCATCCCCAGTCGGTAGCCTTTTTTGACCAGTACCATTGGTCGTCCTGCCATTTGGGGACCTCGGCATCCACACAAGCTTCGGTTTGGATCAGGTATTTGTCCGGAGCCTTTTGATGGGCGTACTGCAGGGCATCAGGAAAGACCTCATAGGTACTCGCATACCAGTGTATGGCCGTTCCGTCGAAGTAGTTCCTTGCCCTATCATCCCTGTACATCTCATCCACCCATTCCTGCAGGTGTTCCCGGTTCTGATCGTACCCAAGGACCTTAACATCGTGCCCGTCCTTTTCCAGTTGAG
>NZ_JBFGBM010000168.1:0-6199 GCF_041567615.1 Muriicola sp. | reverse complement strand
GGGTACCTTAAGTCCGAAGAGGTATTGAAACTTCTCGATAGTATGAGGAAAAGCGAGCTTTACCGCGAGGATCAGAACAGCTATATACTTTATCCGAACAAACAATTGCCGGGATTCATGGAAAAGAACGTGATCCCTGCCCCCCTGGTCAAAAACTCAGAGCTCCTGACCAAATTGGTTGCCTCCGGTAACAGGCAGATCCTGGAAAAGGATGTGGAGGGCTTATTCCACTTTAACGGAAACTTCAACAATGCCAATGACCTGAAACGAACCCTGGATGTTCTTGAAAAGGATAGGGATTACACTGCCCTTGTAAGTGCCGAAAGACAAAGGGTCCTCGGTATCTTTGAAGAGGTTTTCGATCATAAGTCATTCACGGGTCGTTCCGGAACTTTCTTCGGATACGAAGGACTGGGGTCTATTTACTGGCATATGGTCTCCAAATTGTTACTCGCCGTAATGGAATGCAGCAGGAGGGCCATGATGGAAGGGGCTTCGGACAAGACGGTCAGGGCATTGATGCAGCACTACCACGAGATCAATGAAGGTATTGGCGCACATAAATCACCTGAGCTTTACGGGGCTTTCCCTACGGATCCTTATTCTCATACCCCGGCGACCAAAGGCGCACAGCAACCCGGCATGACCGGGCAGGTAAAGGAAGATGTCCTGAGCAGAATGGCCGAACTAGGGGTGGGTGTTCAAAACGGGCAGATTTCTTTCGGAACCGGTTTGCTGCAGAGAAACGAAATCCTGACCCGCGAGGCTGTGTTTGCTTTCATGGACCAGGACGATAAGGAAAGCGAGATTGCACTGCCGGCTGGCAGTTTGGCCTTTACCTATTGTCAGGTGCCGGTAGTGTATTCCTTTGGTGAAAGTGAAGGGCTGACAGTCCATTATAGCGATGGATCCAGCGCACAATCCCAAGGTCTTACCCTCGACGGGGATACCAGTACTAAGATCTTCCGCAGAACCGGAGAGGTCACCCGGATCGATGTAGCTCTCCGCACAGACGAGGTGCCGATGTGAGGTGTCGCATCACCGGAAATTATTAGGAAACAGGCTTCCTCAGTTCAATGGGGGAGCCTGTCTTTTATAAGACCGTAGAAAAAGGTGCCCAGGACAGCTCCTGCGATCACCAGCAACATGCTCAGAACACCGGTTCCCACCAGGATGTACATGGGGCCCGGACATGCACCCGCCAGGGCCCATCCCAGGCCAAAAATAGTGCCTCCTATGAGGTATCTGGATATGCTGCGGTCCTTGGGTGGCAGGACAATGGGTTGGCCTTCTGTATTTTTGAGTTTTGACTTCTTGATCAGCCATACCCCGATGATTCCAACTGCGACAGCTGATCCGATGATCCCGTACATATGAAAGGACTGGAATTGGAACATCTCATAGATCCTGTACCAGGAAACGGCCTCGGATTTGGTCAATACGATTCCGAAAAAGATCCCGACCACTAAAAATTTTAAAAATTTCATGCGCCAAAGATTAAAGGATAAAGAAAATGGTTCATAATAAGTCCGCCAATAAAGAAGCCGATCACGGCTACCAGGGAAGGCCACTGGAGGTTGCTCAACCCGGTAATGGCGTGCCCGGAGGTGCAACCGCCGGCATAACGAGTCCCGAATCCGACCAGGAAACCTCCACCGAGCAGGATCAACAACCCTTTTGGGGTAAGCACATTAGCCCAGTCGAATAGCTCAGGAGGCAAGAGTGAGCCGCCGGCGTCCTCGAACCCCAGGGTTCCCAGTTTTTCGACGGTTTTGGGATTGAGGTCAATGACAGAGCCGTCGGAGAGGTAAAATACGGCGATAAAACCACCGATGACGGCACCCAGAACTACAGTAAGATTCCAGATCTCGGATTTCCAGTCGAATTTAAAGAAAGGGGCAAAGCGATCGGCGCCTCCCATGGTACACAGGGTTCTCAGGTTGCCGGACATCCCAAAGGTCTTGCCGAAATAGATAAGCGCCAGCATGACCAGCGCGATCAGAGGCCCTGAGACGTACCAGGGCCACGGTTGAAGTATGTAATCCATGTGCAATAGTTTATACAAAGATACGTCATGCCCTGCTCTGAAGTGTAATCAGGGTTACAAAGCCCTGGGGTATTCAGCTCCCGGGCCGGGGGTTTTTTACTAAAAACCTATTGTTTCAGGTAGATCTGTGTACGGAATTCAGGGAGGTCCGCCCCCAGGGTAAGGTTCAATTCGGTACCGTTCACGGAATAAACCCAATCCGGTTCCTCGCTGAGTACGAGGTCCCCATTTACAAGGTCCCAGGTTCCATTCTCGGTCTTGTACTCCCCGCAAAAAATAGCAAACTGTTCATTGGTGATAAAGGTGATATCGAGCGCCTCGTAATATTTGCTGTAAGACAGGTCCTCTCTCAGGATGATACTGGCACTGAGACAGTCGAGCTCTTCCATCAGGTCGGCAGACGGAATATCATCCAGGTTGAGGTCCTGTGGAGGATTGACGATGTATTCCGTGAGGTTATAGAGGCCTGTGACTGATTCGATCTGATCCTGGGAGAGTCGCTGATCTGAATCCACGGCATCTTCGGAACAGGAAGAACCCGGGATAATAACCAGGAGCAGAAGTAGGAGAGATTTCCAATTCATAGCACGCGCATTTTAGGGCGAAGATATTAAACTTGGTCATTTAAGTCTGTCTCGTTTTGGATTTTTGGATTCTTTTGTTCTTATATCCCCGGGTTGAATCGGAATGATTACCTTTAGAATACTCTGAAAGGAATTCCTGAAGGAATCACAGCAATTCAGATCCCTTAGAACAAAATAAAATCAAATGACCATGAAATATTCCATGACAAAATTTTCAAGTCTTGTACTTTTAATGGTATTGTTGTTATCCGGCTGTGCCGAGAGCCGTATGGGCGGACTCGCCCTGTACACTGTGCGGGATGACATGAATACGGACGCAAAGGAGACCCTGAAATCCGTAGCAGATGCCGGCTACCTCAATATTGAGGCTGCAGGATATGCTGACGGCAAGTTTTATGGGATGGCCCCGGCGGAGTTTAGGGCCTATTTGGAAAGCCTGGGCCTGCATCCTGTCAGCACACACCAGGGTTCGGTGACCCTGGAAAATGCCGATGCCATGATGGCCGATGTGAAAGCAGCCGGGTTCGAGTATTTCGTGGTGCCCGTACCTCCTATGGGCCTGTTCACCTATGATGCGGAGACGAGGACCCTGGGAATGACAGGGGGAGCCGAAAACCTCACCAAAATCGTCAATGAGCTGGGTCATAAAGCACAGAAAGCAGGATTGAAATTGCTTTACCACAATCACGATTTCGAATTTATGAAGGATGAAGATGGGGTGATCACCATAGATTACATGCTGGAAAATACGGATCCGGAGATCGTGAATTTTCAGATGGACCTGTACTGGGTCACCAGGGCCGGGGCCGATCCCGTAGCCTATTTTGAAAAATATCCGGGCCGATTCAAGATCTGGCATGTCAAGGATATGGACGAGCAGGGTCGCTTTGCACCGGTGAACAAGGGGGAGATCGACTTCAAAAGGATCCTGGAAAACAAGGATCTCTCCGGGATGAAATACTACATGGTGGAACAGGACATGACCTTCGACGGGTTAAAACCGCTGGAAGCCATAAAGATCAGTCATCAGGGTTTGAAGGAGATCGGGTTTGAGTAGAAAGTCTTTATGAGGACCGCCAACTCCTTTCCTAATCAATTGTAAGTCATGAAAAATCTGGTATCAGCGTCGGTCATTTTATGCCTCGTACTGTCGGCATGCGGACCGAAATATACAGAAGAAAATAAGGGAGCTTATATCCTCGTGAAAAATGAGGAGGGTGCCCAGTTGGGGTATTCACCTGAATCCGGTGTCAAAACAATTACTTCGGACGGTTATGCATTCAAGGATCTCAATAAAAACGATACGCTGGACATATATGAGGACTGGAGGCTCCCCGCCGAGGAGAGGGCCAGGGACCTGGCGTCGCGAATGAGCCTAGAACAGATAGCCGGCCTTATGTTGTATAGTGCACATCAGGCGATTCCTGCCGTTTCAGGGGGGTATTTTGGTGGCACCTACGATGGAAAACCTTTTGAAGAAAGTGGAGCAGCAGCCAGCGACCTGAATGATACACAACTTAAATTTCTTACAGAAGACCATCTTCGTCATGTACTTATAACGAGTGTTAGTTCTCCTGAGGATGCAGCTCTATGGAACAATAAGGCACAGGCTTTTGTGGAAAAGCTAGGACTTGGGATCCCGGTTAATACCAGTTCTGATCCGAGGCATGGAGCAGATTCCTATGCCGAGTTCAACGCCGGGGCCGGTGGAGAAATTTCCATGTGGCCCGGTACCTTGGGAATTGCAGCTTCTTTCGATCCTGAACTCATGAGAAAATTCGGGGAGATCGCCTCCATGGAGTACAGGGCATTGGGCGTTGCTACGGCCCTGAGTCCTCAAATCGACCTTGGCACGGAACCGCGGTGGAGCCGTTTTGATGGAACCATGGGAGAAGATCCCGATCTGGCGACGGATCTGGCCAGGGCCTATGTAGACGGATTTCAGTCCTCGCATGATGGAGGTTGGGGCTTTCAAAGTGTGAATGCGATGGTGAAACACTGGCCGGGAGGTGGACCTGAAGAGGGAGGAAGGGACGGTCATTTTGGCTATGGGGCCTACGCTGTGTATCCGGGGAAAAATATTTCAGACCAGATAAAACCCTTTGTGGAGGGTGTCTTTAATCTGCAGGGGGAAACCGGTATGGCCTCGGCCGTGATGCCTTATTATACAATCTCATATGGGCAGGATACAAAATACGGCGAGAATGTGGGTAACGGATATAGTAAATACCTCATTGAGGATATGCTGAGAGGGGAGTACAATTATGACGGAGTGGTTTGCACAGACTGGGGAATCACCCGGGATGTCAGTGCTATTGACCGGTTTGAAGGTAAACCCTGGGGAGTGGAGGAACTTTCTGTGGCCGAACGCCACTATAAAGTGATCATGGCGGGGGTCGACCAGTTCGGGGGGAATAATGACAAGGGACCCGTACTGGAAGCTTACGCAATGGGAGTTCGGGAACACGGGGAGGATTTCATGCGGAAGCGGTTCGAGCGTTCAGCCGTACGTCTGCTCAAGAATACTTTCAGGGTGGGTTTGTTCGAAAACCCTTATTTGGATGTGGAGGAAACAAAGGGGATTGTAGGTAATCCTGAATTCATGAGGGAAGGGTATCAGGCTCAGTTGCGATCGGTGATTTTATTGAAAAATCACGAGAATTCTGTGCCAGTAAAGAAAAGGCAAAAAGTGTACGTCCCTCAGCGCTACATCGCAGCCAGTACTAATTGGTTTGGCGTACAACAGCCTGAAAAAACCGTGGATCCTTTCAACCTGGAAGTCGTTAAAGATTATTTTGAAGTAGTGGATTCCCCACAAGAAGCTGATTTTGCACTGGTCGGGATCGAAAGTCCCAATGGAGGTGTAGGCTATGACCGGTCGGATCTCGAAAAGGGAGGAAACGGGTATGTGCCCATCAGTCTTCAGTATGGGCAATACAAGGCATCGGAAGCAAGGGAAAAGAGTATTGCCGGGGGAAGTCCTCTGGAAAAAAGTACGGACAGGTCGTACAAGGATAAGTCGTTCACAGCTTACAATATCTCGGACATGGCCCTGGTCAATAAGACCAAAGAGCAAATGGGAGAGAAACCTGTAGTGGTAGTGGTGAAGGTTGCAAACCCTATGGTATTCTCGGAAATAGAGAAAAGCGCTTCAGGGATATTGGTGCATATGGGCGTACAGGATCAGGTGCTGATGGACTTGATCAGTGGGGCGGCCGAACCTTCGGCCTTACTTCCTTTTCAAATGCCGGCAGACATGGCCACGGTGGAGAATCAGTTTGAGGACGTTCCCAGGGATATGGTGCCTTATACGGATGAGGACGGAAATCGGTACGATTTCGCATTCGGGCTGAACTGGAAGGGGGTCATTGACGATGAACGTGTGGCGAAGTATAAGTGAGCTGGACGGGATTGCCTTAGCTACCGCCAGTCTCCGGACGGGTGGTGAAGTATCAGGATGACTCACGTTGCCTGCCGGCAGGCAGGTGCAAGTCCAGCACCGTGCATCACGCGGTGCGGTTTTGTTTGAACTTCATTTGCCAATAGAATTGAATTAGACATGGATTCG
>NZ_JBFGBM010000167.1:0-6242 GCF_041567615.1 Muriicola sp. | reverse complement strand
CCTGACATAGCTCAAACCCTGGCCGTGACCTGTTTTGGTCTGGGGATGGGATGCAGGCTTACCGGGCTGCATACGCTGAAGATCAAAGAGACTGACAGGCTTGAAGCTTTGAGGGCCGAACTCACCAAACTGGGCGCTTCGGTCAGGGTTTCCGACAAGCATCTGGAACTGGACCCATCAGATGGCATCATCGAGGATGTTTCTATCGGTACCTACAACGATCACCGGATGGCCATGGCCTTTGCTCCACTGGCCCTCAGGACCAGCCTGTACATCGAAGATGCCGGGGTAGTTTCAAAGTCGTATCCCGACTTCTGGGAAGACCTCAGGAAACTGAATTTTCGCATCCGGACTGAAGGCCAGTGATTTAATCGCACTTTTACTTGACAACCCCTGTAGGCAGGTTGTATATTTGCTCCCTTAAAATCGGCCCCCGATTTTTGCGCATCAGCCGGATCACCTGGCTGCTTGCGGTGACCCAAACGGAAATCGACACAACAGAAATACGCATCTATGAAACTTTCGCACTTTAATTTTGAGCTTCCCAAGGAATTACTGGCAGAATATCCTGCTGAAAACAGGGATGAATCCAAATTGATGGTGGTCCACAGGGACACCGGCAAGATCGAACACAAGATGTTCAAGGACCTCATCGATTATTTTGACGAAGATGACGTCATGGTCCTGAACAACACCAAGGTATTCCCTGCCCGTCTTTTTGGGAATAAAGAGAAGACAGGCGCAAGGATCGAAGTTTTCCTGCTCAGGGAACTCAATGAGGAACAACGCCTATGGGATGTTCTGGTAGATCCTGCCAGGAAGATACGTATTGGGAACAAGCTCTACTTCGGGGAAGATGAGAGCCTGGTAGCCGAGGTGATCGACAACACCACTTCCCGTGGCAGGACCCTCAGGTTCCTCTATGACGGGGCGTATATCGATTTCAGAAGAAAACTCAGGGAGTTGGGGGAGACCCCCCTTCCCAAATACATCAAACGCCAGGTTGAGCCCGAGGACGAGGACAGATATCAGACCATTTACGCCAAGCACGAAGGTGCCGTGGCTGCTCCTACGGCCGGCCTCCACTTCTCCAAACACCTGTTGAAAAGACTGGAGATCAAAGGCGTAAAATTTGCAGAGCTTACCCTACACGTCGGGTTGGGCACCTTCAACCCTGTGGAAGTGGAAGACCTCTCCAAGCACAAGATGGACAGTGAAGAGCTGATCATTGATGAAAGGGCCACGGAAATCGTGAACTCTGCCAAGAAAAAGAAAAGGAAGATCTGCGCTGTGGGAACCACGGCCATGAGGGGACTGGAAAGTGCGGTCTCTTCAGAACATATGCTGAATACCTTTGAGGGATGGACCAACAAGTTCATCTTCCCTCCCTATGATTTCAGCATCGCGACGGCCATGATCACGAATTTCCACCTTCCCAAGTCAACCTTGTTGATGATGGTATCGGCCTTTATGGGCCACGACCTGATGAAGCGTGCCTACAAGGAAGCAATCATTGAAGGATACAGGTTCTATTCCTACGGGGACGCTATGCTGATCCTCTGACCTTATATAAAACTCACCCCGCCTGGGTTAAATCCTGGCGGGGTTTATCTTATCACCCATGGAATCGGTTGCAAAGAAAGACATCAGGGCCCTGAACAGGGAAGACCTCAGGTCTTTCTTTCTCGATAGGGGAGACCAGGCCTACAGGGGAGACCAGGTGTATGAATGGCTCTGGAAAAAGGGGGCACACTCTTTTTCAGACATGACCAACCTCTCGAAAAATACCCGTGCGGTACTGGAAGAGGAGTTTGTCATCAACCATATTGAGGTCGATCGTATGCAGCGAAGCCAGGATGGCACGATTAAGAATGCGGTCAGGCTTCACGACGGACTCGTGGTGGAATCAGTTTTGATCCCGACCCCCAAGCGGACCACAGCCTGTGTCTCCAGCCAGGTAGGATGCAGCCTCGACTGCAAGTTCTGTGCTACCGCAAGGCTCAAGCGGATGCGAAACCTCAATCCTGACGAGATCTACGACCAGGTGGTGGCCATCGATCGTCAAAGCAGACTGTACTACAACCGCCCCTTGAGCAATATTGTTTTTATGGGCATGGGCGAACCCCTGATGAATTACAACAACCTGCTGAAAGCCATCGACAAGATCACGGGAGACGAAGGACTGGGTATGTCGCCTAAGCGAATCACGGTATCCACCTCAGGGGTGCCGAAAATGATCCGGAAACTGGCTGATGACAGGGTCAAGTTTAAACTGGCCGTTTCCCTGCATTCGGCTGTGGAGGAGACCAGAACTTCTATCATGCCATTTAATGCGACCTTTACCCTTGCGGAATTAAGGGAATCCCTCATATACTGGTATCAAAAAACAAAGAGCAAGATCACCTATGAATACGTGGTCTGGGAAGGGATCAACGACAAGCGGGAGGACGTGGAGGCGCTGGTCGACTTCTGCAGGTTTGCCCCTTCAAAGGTGAACCTCATTGAATACAATCCCATAGATGACGGGGCTTTTCAGCAGGCCGGGGAGGATGTGATCTCTATGTACGTGGATACCCTGGAGGCCAACGGCATCACCGTTACGGTAAGACGTTCGAGGGGAAAGGACATCGATGCCGCCTGCGGGCAGCTGGCCAACAAATCCTGATGGCGGCGGCCCCGGCGAAGTAATTCCATTCTTTTTGGTTTTAGAGGTTGATAAGGAGGCAGGCCACACCTTTTTTGCCTAATTTTGAGGATTCGGATAGTTTAAGAACCAAAGGACCTCCATTGAAAATCGTATCCCAGATAAAGGAGCCTGTAGACAGGGAAATGGAACTCTTTGAACAGAAGTTCTTTGAGTCCATGTCTTCCAAGGTAGCCCTTCTGAACAGGATCACCTATTACATCGTGAACCGGAAGGGAAAACAGATGCGGCCGATGTTCGTATTTCTCACCGCCAAGATGGTCAGCGACGGAGAGGTGAACGAGCGTACGTATCGCGGGGCTTCTGTGATCGAACTCATCCACACGGCCTCCCTGGTCCACGATGATGTGGTGGATGACAGCAATAAACGCAGGGGCTTCTTTTCCATCAACGCCCTGTGGAAGAACAAGATCGCTGTCCTGGTTGGGGACTACCTCCTTTCCAAAGGTATGTTGTTATCTGTAGAGCACGGGGATTACGATCTGCTCAGGATCATATCGGTGGCTATCAGAGAGATCAGTGAGGGAGAACTGCTGCAGCTCGAAAAGGCCAGGCGTCTGGACATCAGCGAAGAGGTCTATTACGAGATCATCCGTCAAAAAACGGCTACCCTCATAGCAGCCTGTTGCAGCCTCGGAGCCTGTTCGGTAAAGCCCGATTCCCCGGATGTGGAGACTTTCCGGAAGTTTGGGGAACTCTGCGGGATGGCCTTTCAGATCAAGGACGACCTTTTTGACTACGGAGAGACCGCTATCGGAAAACCCACCGGGATCGACATCAAGGAACAGAAAATGACCCTTCCCCTGATCTATGCCTTGAACCAGGCCTCTGAGAAAGACAGGCGCTGGCTGATCAATTCGGTCAAGAACCACAACAAGGACCGGAAGCGGGTCAAAGAAGTCATTCAGTTCGTGAAGGACGCGGGCGGACTCGAATACGCAGAGTCCAAAATGCACGAATATCAGGATCAGGCACTTGAGATCCTGGACAACTATCCGGACTCACCTTATAAGGATTCCCTGAAACTTATGGTCAACTACGTGGTAGACCGCAAAAAATAAGGTATTCCTGATTTCTACGGGGAAATCTCGATGTGTACGTTTCCCAGATCCTGAATAAAGAGATTTGTTTTTTTAACCGTCCCTGTTTATGTATTTTTAAGGCAGTCAAAAACGTCGCATTTGATCGCTAAATCTACCATAGACCAGGTATACGAAACAGCCCGAGTGGAAGAGGTTATCGGGGATTTTGTCAATCTGAAGAAATCCGGTTCCAACTTCAAAGGCCTGAGCCCGTTCACGGACGAACGGACCCCCAGTTTTATGGTGTCGCCCGTAAAGCAGATCTGGAAGGATTTCAGCAGTGGAAAAGGGGGTAACGTGGTGGCTTTTTTGATGGAGCACGAACATTTTACCTATCCCGAAGCCATCAAGTATCTGGCCAAGAAATACCAGATCGAGGTGGAGGAGACCCAGCAGAGCGATGAGCAAAAAGAAAAGGCCAGTGAACGCGAGAGCCTCTATCTCGTGTCGGAATTTGCCAGTGAGTATTACCAGGATGTCTTGTGGAATTCTGAACCCGGCAAGGCCGTTGGGCTGAGTTATTTCAAGGAGAGGGGTTTTACGGAAGAGACCATCCGCCACTTTGGCCTGGGGTACGGTTTGGACGAATGGGATGCCTTCACTGCACATGCATTGGAAAAAGGGTATCAGCTCGAGTATCTAGAGAAGACCGGCCTTACCATCGTGAAGGACGATCCCAGGAACCCGGGAGAGAAGAGGAAATTTGACCGTTTCAAGGGAAGGGTGATCTTCCCCATCCACTCCCTGAGTGGCAGGGTGCTCGGATTCGGAGGCCGAATCCTGGGTAATGATAAGAAGGCAGCGAAATACCTGAATTCCCCGGAGAGCGATATCTACCACAAGAGCAAGGTGCTTTACGGGATCTATTTTGCGAAACAAGCCATTGCACGGGAAGACACTTGTTATCTCGTTGAAGGGTACACGGATGTCATTCAGATGTACCAAAGAGGGATCAGAAATGTGGTCTCCTCGAGCGGGACGGCACTTACCCCGGAGCAGGTGCGAATGGTGAGCAGGCTCACAAAGAACATAACAGTACTCTTCGATGGGGATGCGGCGGGGTTAAGGGCTTCCTTGAGAGGGGTCGACCTTATCCTGGAACAGGGGATGAACGTTCGTATCTGTACCTTCCCACCGGGGGAGGATCCCGATAGTTTTGCCCGGAACAATGCCTATGAGGACGTGGTGTTGTATCTCGAAGAGAACGCCAAGGATTTTATACAATTCAAAACTTCCCTCCTCGCGGAGGAGGCAGCCAATGATCCCATAAAAAAAGCGGAGACCATCCGCGATATCGTCAGTAGCATTGCCAAGGTCCCGGATCGGATCAAAAGGGAGATCTATGTACAGCAATGTGCAGCCATGATGAACATTTCCGAAGAGGTGCTGTTCAATACCCTGGCCCAAATGGGAAGAAAGGAATTCCAGGAGGCCAGAAGGAAGGAAAGGCAGGATAGCAAGGCCTTTGAGGTTATTAAACAAACGCCCGGGGAAACCAAGCTGGATGTCCAGTACGAGCTCGAGCGCAAGATTATAGAGATACTGCTGCTATACGGAAAAGAGATGGAAGAGTTTGAAGACCTGGTCCTGAAAGAGAATGAGGAAGGTGAACTGGAACTCGAACCTGAGCGAATCGAGGCCAGGGTCTATGAAAAGATCTATCTGGATTTACAGGAGGACGAGATAGAACTCACCCATGACCGTTTCAAAACGATCTACTACAAGCTCATGGAGGCACTCAATGAGCAGGAGGACTTCCAGATCGCCCATTTCTTACAGGAGCTGGACCAAACCCTGGTAAAAGAAGTTTCTTCCATCCTCATGGAAGAGGAGCGATATAACCTGCACAACTGGGAACGCAAGGATATCTATCCCAAAGAAAAAACCCGGACCGTTGCTCAGCTGGTCAGTGAGACCATCCTAACCCTGCGCTGTTTCCTGATCAAGAAAAGGATACAGAATCTTCAGCAGGATACGGAGGAAAAGACAGAGGACAACACGGAGGTGCTGGAAGAGATCGTCAACTACCTACAGCTAAACAAATTGCTCAACAACAAATTGAACAGGGTACTGTCCTGAGGGTATACGTCAGAAAGGCCACATTTTATGACAAAAAAACCTCCTGATGCTTCAGGAGGTCTTTTCTATAGTTAGCTTGGTATTTTTCTTAGTACAATTCCAGGGCCTTAGCCTGTTGCAGCAGGTCCACGAGGTTATCCACGTTGAGTTTTTTCATCAAACGGGATTTGTAGGTGCTGACCGTTTTCTCGTTGAGGTTGAGTCCCTCGGCTACATCCTTGTTGCGTTTCCCGCTCGCCAAAAGCTTGAGCACCTCCACTTCCCTGGTAGACAATTTTCTGAAGAATCGTCTCTGTTTCTGAGTGCCCTCGTCAAAGGCGAGTCGCTGTGCCAGTTCATTGGTGATGAACATTTTCCCCTGTCCCACTTTTTTGACT
>NZ_JBFGBM010000166.1:0-6265 GCF_041567615.1 Muriicola sp. | reverse complement strand
GGACTCTGGCTGATCTCTATTATTGGTCTGGTGATCCTCGGTATTCAGGAAGCTTCGGCCCATGCGTATTCGGGCAGCACCACGGAAAGAGAGGTCCTGTATCTGCCGGCAGAACCAGACACACTGATGATCCGGCCCAGAAGCAGTGAGCTCTTTGACAACCAGGAGAACATCGGTTTCAACCATATGACCCTGACCTATGACGAGAATGGGGAACAACTCCTTTTCTCAGACGACATCAGGTTTGATGTCACCCGGTCCTCGGACTCCCTCTCTTACCTGAAGGTCAGAAGACACGCCGATGGTAATTCCATGGCAGATGCCAGGGAACGGGCCTCCAACATCCGGTATTCCTATGCCCTGGAGGGCAGTACGCTTTCCCTGGACAATTTCCTGACCACGGGGATTGAGAACAAGGTGAGGGACCAGGAAGTTCATTTGACCCTTTCCGTTCCGGAAGGAACCGTGATCGGTTTTGAGCGGGGTATGCGCAGACATATCGGGCGACTGACCCGCTATGACAAGGATATCTACAGGGGCGACCTCGTGGAATACTACTGGGTGATGGGAACCAATGGGGAGCTGCAATGCCTCGACTGTCCTGAAAATATGAATTCCTCCTGGGGGATTGACGAAGAGGACAGCCAGATCATCATTGATGAGAACGGTCTGGATATCAATATGAGGGACGGGAGGGAATCCTTTAAATTGAAGATAGACGAAAACGGTGTCGAGATCAAAGCGGATGACGATGACGAATGAGATACACTTCGTCCCCGATTATCGACAACTGAGTCAGAGAAAATAGTGGAAGCCCATTTTGAAAAATAGATTTGACCTAAGCTTTATCAATAACTCCCGGAATCGTAGTCCGGATTAAAAAACAAGATCATGACAACACTAGCCAGAATTGCAATTGCCATACTGATGGCCCTTTTCTTCTCCTCCTGTGTTTTTGATATGAATTTGGGCAGAGGAAAGATGGGGAATGGCGTGGTAGCCACTGAAACCAGAACTGTTTCCGAAGATTTTTATGAGGTATCGGCCTCCGAAGGTCTGGATGTCTTTGTCACCCAGGGTGATGCGTATTCCATTGAAGTTGAAGCTGATGAGAATATCGCAGACCTGATCGGGACAGATATCAGGAACGGTAAACTGAAGGTCCATACCTACGAGAATATCGGAAGGGCGACCAAGAGGATCCACGTGACCCTGCCTGAGGTAACCGGGCTTTCCGCTTCCAGCGGTGCCGACCTCGTTACGAGGAATGTCATACGCACGAACAGGATCACCCTGGACGCGAGCAGCGGGGCCGATATCAAAGCTTCCCTGGTGGCTGATGAGGTAGATGTGGACGCCAGCAGCGGGGCAGATGTCAGGATTGAAGGCGAAGCCGAGATGATGAGGGCCGATGCCAGCAGCGGGGCTGGGATCAGGGCCAAAGAACTCTCCGTAAGGGTATGTTATGCCGATGCGAGCAGCGGGGCAGACATCGATGTCAACGTCTCAGAATCACTGATCGCTGAGGCCAGCAGCGGGGCAGATATCTCCTATACGGGCAATCCTACCGTGGAGAAGAACAAATCCTATTCGGGTAGGGTCCATAAGGACTGAGCCCTTTCCATAGAAGGCGGAAAACCCCGGATTTTCATCCGGGGTTTTTTTATGGGTCTTTCCTGTCTTTGTGTATCTTAGATTTAAAATTGATATGGTACTTGAGCTCAGCACACATACCCTTATACTGAAGCATCCCTTTACGATCTCCAGGGAATCCCACGATACCCAGGATACGCTGATCGTTCACCTGAGTATGGCGGGCAAAACGGGTTATGGCGAAGCCACGTCCAATCCGTATTACGGCCATACCTTGCAAAGCCTTTTATCAGAGGTCAAAGGGATCAAGGACGAGATCGAGAATTTCCCTTTCAGCAATCCGGATGATTTTCACCTTTGGCTCAAAGGGAAAGGCCTATCCTCCTTTGCGCTCTGTGCGCTCGACCTTGCGGCCCATGACCTGTACGGGAAACTGCGGAAGAAACCCCTGTATGAGCTTTGGGGTACGTCCGTGACGTCTTATCCCCGAACCAATTATACCATAGGGATCGATACCATAGAACAGATGGTCGCGAAGATGAAAGAGAGACCCTGGCCCATCTACAAGATCAAACTGGGTACTGAGGAAGATCTGGACATTGTGAGGGAATTGAGGAAACACAGTGATGCGGTGTTCAGGATCGATGCCAACGGTGCCTGGACGGCCTCCCAGACCATTGCGATCGCTCCTTCCCTTAAAGAACTCGGGGTGGAGTTTATTGAGCAGCCCCTGAAGGCAGATGACTGGGAAGGGATGGAGCAGGTGGCCCATCATACTGTACTCCCGATCATCGCGGACGAGAGTTGTCTGGTGGAGGAGGATGTAAGGCGTTGTGCCCTCCATTTTAATGGCATCAATATCAAATTGACCAAATGCGGGGGCCTTACCCCTGCCCTGCGCATGATCAGGGCCGGAAAAGAATTGGGCATGAAGATCATGGTAGGTTGTATGACGGAATCGACGGTGGGCATATCCGCGATCGGGCAACTCCTGCCCCAACTGGATTACGTAGACATGGACGGTCCTTTGCTGATCAGCAATGACATTGCCCGAGGTATACGGATCTGTGACGATGCAAGCATCGTCTTTCCGGAACTCGGCGGGAGCGGAATAGAATTACTGTCATGAAGGTTCCTGTTTCTACTTATCCGGGCCGGACGCTGGTACACCAGGGAAAGACCTTTTACTATTTCGGAGGTACCTCCTACCTCGGTCTGCAGCAGGACCCTGAATTCAGGGAGCTGGCCGTTGAGGCCATCCGCCAGTTCGGGTCGAGCTACGGGGCTTCCCGCCGCGCCAATGTCCACTTTACGATCTATGAAGAGGCCGAAGAAAAAATAGCGCAGTGGGTTGGAAGCGAAGCAGCCCTGACCCTTTCTTCCGGGTATCTCGCCGGCCAGATGGTAGCCAATCACTTCAAGAACAAAGAACACAAATTATTCTACGCTCCCAACAGCCATTCGGCCCTCTACACCAGCGGTGCAAAGCCTTATACCACTTACACGACCCTGGGGATTGCCCTGCGGCAGCACCTCGAAAAGAAACAGGCGGAAATACCGGTCATCTTTCTGGATTCCATTGACTTTTCGGGCTGCAACTACCCAGAGTTTGAGATCCTGAAAACCCTCCCGCTGGAATCCTGTATCCTGGTGGTGGACGATTCCCATGGGATAGGCGTCGTGGGTGAAAGCGGATCCGGGGTACACCGCACCCTGACCTCCCTCCCCTGCAAAGAGATCGTGCTTTGCGCTTCCATGGGGAAAGCCCTGTCTGTACAGGCAGGTATGGTCGCCGGTAAAACTTCCCGAATAGAAAAGATGAAGGCATCCGATTTTTTCGGAGGTGCCAGTCCGCCTGCCCCATTCTATATGGCGCAGTTCCTGAAGGCCGGCCCCATCTACGAAAATAGGAGAAAGGTGCTGCAACGGCACATTACCTATTTCCATTCGGTCGTCAGGAATCAGAAGCTACTGAATTATATGCCGGACTACCCTGTATTTGGATATTCAAACCCCGACCTGACAGCATATCTGCGAGAGAGATTTATCCTGGTAACGGATTTCAGGTACCCGACCGAAGACACCTATGCCACCAGCAGGATTGTCCTGACCTCCGCACATCAAAAAGATGACCTGACCACCCTCGCAGAGATTCTCAATTCCTTTGGAGGTAAAGCGCGATAGAAGGAGAAAGATTCTGGGAGCCAAATAATTGGCGTAACGTTAAATTTTTATTAAAAAAATTGTATCTTAATTGAACTTTTGGAAGCATAAAACATTTACCTATGAAGAATTCTATTAAGATCGCCGGCCTCGCCTTTATTTTTGTCATTGCGGCAACCATCCTTTCTTCCAAACCCAATCCCATGCATTCCATGCAGGGGGTTTGGGAGCTTCAGAGTTTTTCTTACTGGGATGGTGACAAGATAGATACCGTCGCCAAGGATGAGGGGTACCGCCAGGTAAAGATCTATTACAACGGAAAGATCATGTGGTCTCGCTGGGTACCCGGAGACAAAAAGGGACGTTTCGGATATGGTTCCTATAACATTACTAATGATGCACTGATGGAAACTATTGAGTACGGGGATTATGAGATGATGCAGGCCCTGGATACGATGAGGGTCTTCAATTTCCAGCTCGACCTGAAAGATGACACCTACAGCCAGATCTCTCTGGATCTCGAGGGAAACCCGACGTTCTCAGAAAACTATGTCCGTATAGACTAGTACCTTCAGCCCTCGAATAGAAAATGAAAAACCCCGGAAATCCGGGGTTTTTCTTTGAATTTTCTCCTTGTTACGAATTGATCTCGGCCGGAGTTTCCACACTGGCCAGGTATCTTTCGGCATCCAGTGCTGCCATGCAACCGGTACCGGCTGCCGTGACAGCCTGCCTGTATTCTTTATCCTGTACATCCCCGCTAGCAAATACCCCGGGTTTTGAGGTCTTTGTTGATTTGCCTTTGGTGATCAGGTATCCCGTATTATCCATCTCCAACTGTCCCTTGAAAATGTCCGTGTTGGGTTTGTGGCCTATGGCTACAAAGAACCCGGTGATAGGTATTTCTTCCTTTTCTCCCGTCTGATTGTTCACCATCCTAAGACCCTCCACAACCTGGTCACCCAGGATCTCATCGACCTCGGTAAAGTAGCGGATATCGATATTGGGAAGGCTGTTTACCCTGTGCTGCATGGCCTTAGACGCCCTCATTTCACCCTTTCGTACGAGCATGGTCACCTTTTTGCAGATATTCGCCAAATATGAGGCTTCTTCTGCTGCGGTGTCGCCTCCCCCTACAATGGCTACTTCCTGCCCTTTGTAGAAAAATCCGTCGCATACCGCACAGGCAGACACGCCCCCTCCCCTGAGACGTTGCTCACTGGGAATGTTAAGGTATTTTGCCGAGGCCCCGGTCGCTATGATCACGGTTTCGGCCTCAACCACTTTTGAATCGTCGATAGTGACCTTGTGAATGCCTCCCACCTGGTCACTGAAATCGACCGCAGTAGCCATCCCGATTCTGACCTCAGTTCCAAAACGCTCCGCTTGCTGCTGCAATTGAACCATCATGGTAGGACCGTCTATCCCTTCCGGGTAGCCCGGAAAATTATCCACCTCTGTGGTGGTTGTGAGTTGCCCTCCGGGTTCCATTCCGGTATAGATGACCGGTTTGAGGTCGGCCCTGGCCGCATAGATCGCAGCCGTGTAGCCGGCAGGTCCGGAACCTAAAATCAGGGTTTTAATTCGCTCTATAGATTCTGCCATTGTATTACAAAATTTAAACGGGTAAAATTACCGCATTCCCCAAAAAAGGAATTAACAAAGTTATCAAAAGTTATTATAGTCTCATAGTAGTGGCAGGGCATCCGGCGCCAGGCCCTTAATCAGAGTTTCCTTCCGAATGCAAGGTCACCCGCATCCCCCAGTCCGGGGATAATATATCCCTTGCTCGTCAGTTCCTCGTCGATGGCTGCTATCCACAGATGAGTATCTTCCGGAAAAACACTTCTGACATGCGATACGCCCGGGGCCGATCCGATGACAGAAACGATGTGGATATGAGCGGGGGTGCCGTGCCCGAGCAGGGCTGTATAGACATTTTCAAGCGTTTTCCCGGTAGCCAGCATGGGGTCAGTGAGCACCAGGGTCTTGCCATTGAGATCGGGGGCGGCGAAATACTTGACAATGACCTCAAACGCATCCCCCCCATTGGGATGGTGCCTGTAAGCCGAGATAAAGGCGTTTTCTGCATGATCGAAGTAATTGAGCAATCCCTGATGAAGGGGTAACCCTGCCCTTAGCACCGAACAAAGCACCAGTTCCTCCGCCGGGATCCGCACTGGCTTAGACCCGAAAGGAGTTTGCAACTCTTTGCTGCGGTATTTCAGGGATTTGCTGAGTTCGTATGCCAATATCTCCCCTATGCGTTCGATGTTCCTCCGAAATCGCATGGAATCACCCTGAACCTTCTTATCCCGGATCTCAGCGATAAACTGGTTCAGCAGGGAATCCTCTTTTTCAAGCTGATGTACAATCATAGGAATCGGGGTTTCCCGCTAAGGTAAGGTTTGCCTATCAAATAATGACAAACAGAAAGCAGATGGCCAAAGACCACCTGCCATCCTTCACACATGGTATTTACATACCAATTCTATACCTCCTTGCCCTT
>NZ_JBFGBM010000165.1:0-6265 GCF_041567615.1 Muriicola sp. | reverse complement strand
GTGTGCTTAAGATCACGGCTAAGGACGATGGAGCCGGGGGATATACATCTGCCCGGGTGAAAACAGAAAATCTCAGGGAGTTCACCTACGGCAGGGTTGAGGTCAGGGCTAAATTGCCTTCTTCCACTGGAACATGGCCTGCGATTTGGGCATTAGGTGCCAATTTTGAGACCGTTGGATGGCCAACTTGTGGTGAAATAGATATAATGGAACAGACGGGTGCAGAAAAGAATACGGTACTGAGCACCGTTCACTTCCCCGGTAATTCCGGAGGAGGAGGGATCACAGATTCGACCCCCCTTCCCACGTCAACCACTGAATTCCATGTTTATACCGTGGAATGGACGGCCGATGCGTTGAAATTCTGGATCGATGAGGAACCCGTTCATCACACGGTCTCCAATGATCCTTCAAGACCTTTTAATGACGATTTCTTCTTCATCATGAATGTCGCCATGGGAGGAACCTTGGGTGGGACCGTAGATCCGTCATTCACTGCTGATACCATGGAGATAGATTATATCCGTGTATATCAATAATAAGTGTTGATTAAAGAGGAAAGCTTTTAAAAGGGTTGGCTTACCGAGTTAACCCTTTTCTGGGCTAAAAACAGAAGCTATAAACGATCAATGAATTATCTGAGTAGGAAGATATTATACCAAAAACTAAACACCACTATGAAAAATTATTTTCTAAAAGTTTTATTGGTCTTGTTCACGACAGGCCTCTTTGCCCAGGCCGACCAAGTATCGGTGGTTCAGGATGAAACGGGGATGAGATTGGTCGTGAATGGGGAAGATTTTATGATCAACGGGATGAACTGGGATTATATTCCTATAGGGACGAATACGGTCAATGCGGAATTCTGGAAACAGCCCGACGATATCATCAGGGCCGGGCTCGATCACGAGATGTCCCTTTTAAAGAATATGAATGTCAATGCCATTCGTCAATATACGGGTGTACCTGCACGGTGGATCCGTTATATATACGAAAAATACGGTATTTACACTATGTTAAACCACTCCTTCGGCAGGTACGGCCTAACCCTGGATGGAGTATGGACCCCTATTACGGATTACGCAGATCCAAAGACCCAGGAATTCCTGTTGTCTGAAGTGGAAGCCCTGGTACGGGATTATAAAAATACCCCCGGACTCCTTATGTATCTTCTGGGAAATGAAAATAATTATGGATTGTTCTGGCAGGGGGCGGAGACGGAGGACTTTCCTGATGATGAAGGAAGAATCGCCTTTATAGGTGAGAATCGAGGCAGGCCGATGTACAAGCTCATGAATGAAGCATCCAAGATGATAAAATCCATGGATGCCTCCCACCCTGTGGCCATTTGTAATGGGGATGTCCTGTTCATAGATATCGTAGCCGAGGAATGCAAGGATGTGGATATCTATGGCACGAACATGTATCGCGGAGTGTCTTTTGGGGATGCCTTTCAGGTGGTAAAGGAGAAACTGGACATGCCTATCATGTTCACCGAATTCGGGGCCGATGCCTTCAATGCCATCGAGAACCAGGAAGACCAGAAATCCCAGGCCTATTATATGGTAGGAAACTGGAAGGATATCTATGAGAATGCGGCCGGACTTGGAAAGGCTGAGAACTCCATTGGAGGGTTTACCTTTCAGTTCAGCGATGGCTGGTGGAAGTTTGGGTTCGATGATCGGAAAAATGCAGACGTGCATGACAATAATGCCTCCTGGTCCAACGGAGGTTACGACAGCGATTATAAGGAAGGTGAGAACAACATGAATGAAGAGTGGTTCGGGATCTGTGCCAAGGGCCAGACCAATCCAAGAGGCTTATATGACCTGTACCCCAGGGCGGCCTACTACGCTCTGAAGGAAGTGCACCAGCTCGACCTCTATGCGGAGGGAGTCACCCTTGATTTTGTGCAGAATTACTTCCGAAATGTAGACCTCATGGACGCAGTCCTCAAAGCACGGGGAGACAAAGCAGCCCTGGTAGGTGAACAGAGCAGCATGCTCAGGGTAAGCAGGCTCGAAGCGCGGTTTACCACATTCAATACAGGTGGGAACCTGCTCACGACCCCAAGCAACCCGGCTCCGGATGAGACCACCTATCCCGATCAGACAGGATTCGATCATATGCAGTCTTATTTCGTAGGCTTTGAAGGGGAACCCGCTCCCAATATGAGGGCCAACGTGAATTTCAACGTCATAGGAAAGGTAGCCACCAATCCCATCGATGAGATCTTTTATGAGAATAGGGCCAGGCCGGTTCAGGTCAATACGGATCAGGGTGACGTAATCCTTTCCGATGTCAACAGGGTGGCAGTCTATAATGCCTCCTTCAACTGGAATGCAAAGAATTTCGACTTAAGGGGTTTCTATAGAACCGGGCATTACCACTGGGGATATGAAGGCGATTTTTTCGGGCTGTACCCGGAAGCCAATTACGGTCCCAACCTGGATATCTACAACGGAGAGATCAGCGGGTTTGAATTCGACGGGAAAAGGGCAATAGCAGGGCTGAAGGCAGCTTTCGGCCCCCAGCTCTGGTGGGGTGCAAACCCGGCAGTCCTTGTTAAATACGAGAGGCAATTCGGAAAATTTGACATTGCCGGAGTATTCCACGAGGATATAGATACGTTTGGTAATATCGTTTCCTCCCTGGCTGTACCTATGCCCAGGACTCGCAGGGCCACGTTGTATATCGGCAGGGAATTTGGGGATGTCAAGTTAGAGGTCGGGGGGATCTGGGGTGGTCAGCCCCTCAATGGAAGGGAGTTCCAGATCGCAGAGGACAACCCGAACTATGATCCTAATGATCCGGATGCCGCCTCCAAATACATCATCTTCACCGATCGGGTGAATGAAAAGGACAATTGGGGAGCTAAAGCCAAGATCACCTATACCGGCGGAAAATTCAATTGGTATGCTCAGGGAGCTGTCCAGGGTTTGGTTGCCAATGGTGGTGCTGATCAAACCAAAACCTTTACCGGCTGGAAACTCAAGGACACAGGAAGCGGAAATCAGACAAATTTCCTTTCAGGATTTACCTATCAGATGGGCAATGTACAGATAGCACCTAATTTCCTGTGGCAAAAACCCATTGTAGGTCCGATGCCCAATGATGCACAGGGACCCGGAAGGCTCAGGAACATCCTGGACGACCCCTTCTCTGTTCGCTGGAACCGGGAGACCGTGGCAGGGGAGATCCTGTTCACCTGGGATCCCACACCGGGCACATGGATGTACGAATGGGACAACGACCGGGCTGAGGATGCCAAGCTAGCCGTGAGTGCAGGCTTTGTCTTCAGGCACCTCCCCACAACGATGGACGCTCATATCGGATTCCTGGGGAACCGGACCTTGTTTGCCTTCCCGAACTCCGTTCCCGCTCAGGACCTATGGGAGACCCATGCGAGGATCGTTTCAAAGATCAACCCCGAATTAGGGCTCATCGCCAATATGTATTTTGGTAATGCTCAAGCCAACGGCGATAGTGACAGGTTAGTAGAACGTTTTGGAGGAGATGTTCGTCTGCTGTACAAGAACATCAAGGTGCAGCACATCTTCAAAATCAATGACTGGGGTCCTTTCGACTACCACAGGGATTTTAACCTCACCTTTCCGGTACAGCTCATGCTGGATATTTCGACCACCCTCGGCAAACCAGACTGGTTCATCCTGCCCAATACCCAGGTGGGTATACGCGGAACCTGGAGATCACTTAATGAGTTCTCTAACCGGTATGCGCCCAATGCAGCCGAAGAGTTTGCTACCGAACCCATCATCAGTCCTGTGGGCTTCGGCTTTGGTAACGAATGGGAGATCAGGACATATGTACATATCAACATCGGGAAATAATAAAAATGCCATGAAAAAAAATCAGATGAATATAGTAAGAACCCTACTGATCGTAGGCCTTGTTCTGATAGGGTCTGCGGGATGTGAACGGGAAGTGTCCGATGAGGTGGAGTTTGCCAGCTTTCCCCAAAGAGCTGAAATCTTCATCGACGGATTTAGCGGCGGATTGGAATACCTGCCTTTTAGTGGTTCCAAGTTAGACGCGTTCTCTGTGGATTCGGATGTGAAGTATTCAGGGGACGCCTCTATGAGGTTCGATGTACCTAATTTCGGAGACCCGTCCACGAGCCTTGGTTTTGCCGGGGCTATATTCCCCGATTACGGGGGGCGTGATCTTTCCGGATTTGATGCCCTTACCTTTTGGGCAAAGGCCTCAAAGGCCGAGACCATCAGTCAGATAGGCTTCGGCAGTGATTTTGGAGATAGCCCCTACCGCGATGTGCAAGACAAATTTCTGGTGACCAAGGAAAACCTGAGAGTGGGTACAGGCTGGCAAAAGTATATCATACCCCTACCGGATCCCAGGAAATTAATCAATGAAACGGGGATGTTCTGGTATGCCGAAGGGCCTGATGCCAATGGAGATGGGTATTCATTCTGGATAGACGAATTGAAGTTTGAAAAATTAGGAACCGTGGCCCAGCCCAGGCCTGCTATCCTCAATGGTGAAGATGCCACAGAGCGTTCGTTTTTGGATTTCAAGATCAACTTAACGGGTCTTACCCAGACCTATAATCTGGCCACTGGTGAGAACCAGACTGTAGCTGCGGCCCCGTCTTACTTTACTTTCAAATCCTCTGATACGGGAGTAGCCATCGTCAATGAATCGGGGGTGGTGACCATGGTGGGAACAGGAACCGCTAAAATTACGGCTACTCTCGGAGGTGTAAGGGCTGAGGGCTCTCTGACTTTGGAGGTCGGCGGGTCATTTGATTTTGCCCCTGTTCCCACCAGGGATCCGGCAACCGTGATCTCCATCTTCAGTGATGCCTATACCAATGTGCCTGTGGATTTTTACAACGGCTTCTTTGCACCCTTCCAAACCACGCTGGGTGGAGCCATTAATATCAATGGGGATAATATTATAGAGTACACAGAGCTCAATTTCGTGGCCACTGAATTCAAGAACCCTACGGTCAACGCTTCGGGCATGACCCATTTCCACGCCGATATCCGAATAGATGAGTCAGTAGACCCCGGAGATTTTATCGCGGTCGAACTGGGTGATTTTGGTGCCAATGCCTCATTTGGGGGCGGAGACGACTCCAGTTCGAGAATCACTTTTGATAGCGGCAGCCTGGTAAGCGGGCAGTGGATCAGTCTGGATATTCCGCTTTCCGATTTCACAGGACTGGCAAGCAGAAATAACCTCGCTCAGATCTTCTTTATCTCCGACGGGACCATCTCGACACTCTTGGTGGACAATATGTATTTCTATGCCGAATAAACCAGGAATAAGTAAGCTAATATGAATCGCTATAAACAGTTTGATATGAAAAAGAAATCAGGATTTAAGGGAAATTCGAATTCTGGAAACGGGGTCTTTTCTACCCTGATCAGCGGACTCCTTTTCTCTGCCCTGATAATGTTCAATGCAGGTTGTGCGGTTGACGACACCCAGACGGTAGTCAATTTCACCACATTGACCCTTCAGGAAGAGTTTGACAACGACGGAGCTCCGGATCCTTCTATTTGGGGATACGATATTGGCACAGGTATGAACGGCTGGGGGAATCAGGAACTGCAATACTATACCGATCGCCCCGAGAACGTAACAGTGAATAACGGGGTGTTGATCATCACGGCGAGGAAAGAAGACTTCCAGGGCTCCGGCTATACCTCCGCAAGGCTTATCACACAAGGTAAATTTTCACAGACCTACGGCCGATTCGAAGCGCGCATCAGGGTCCCCTACGGTCAGGGGATGTGGCCTGCCTTCTGGATGCTGGGTGTTCCGGACAGTCCGGGAGAGATCTGGCCAAATATTGGTGAGATCGATATCATGGAGATGCGGGGCCAGAATCCTACGACCCTTATCGGCAGCGTACACGGACCGGGCTATTCTGCCGGGGAGGCGATCTCAAAAGAATATGTCTTTCAGAACGACCGACTCGATACAGGCTTCCATGTCTATGGGATCGAGTGGGGACCAGACTACGTAAACCATTACGTAGATGATGTATTGTACAATCAGATTACCCCGGAAGACCTTCCTAAAGGCGCTGAGTGGGTCTTTGACAATGATTTCTATATCCTGATCAACCTTGCAGTAGGAGGAAACTTCGTCGGTTCTCCAAATGCTGAGACTGTATTTCCTCAGTCTATGCTGGTTGATTATGTAAGAGCATATGAATATAACGGACTAAACTAACTAATAAAAGAACTATGAAACAAGTACTGAAAAAAGCCAGGGT
>NZ_JBFGBM010000164.1:0-6338 GCF_041567615.1 Muriicola sp. | reverse complement strand
GTTCAATGATTTCGTTTTGCCTTCCATGGTTCCGAACTTATGGATCAGTTGTTCCTCCCTGTAATTGAATATGGTGACCAATTGTTTCCGGACCAGCAATGGATGGGCCAAGGTCCCTAAAAATCCGAGAGGGAGTTTATAGTCGATCACATCTTCCATTTCCACACCCCCGTCGATCTCATTTATAAAATGTTTGTGGTGCCACATCGCATAAGGTCCGAATCGCTGCTCGTCCACAAAATAGTGTCCTTCTTCCACGTGGGTGATCTCCGTAACCCATTTGGTGCTATAGCCGGGAAAAGGGTTCACCTTGTACTGTATAATTTGTCCGGGAAACATTTTTCGGTCGGCCCCGCTCAGGATATTAAATCCCATGGAGGGGGGAGTGATGACCTTCAGGTTGGCCGGGTCTGAAAGGAATTTCCAAGCGGTCTCCCTCGATATAGGGAAACACTGGCTGGCCGAAAGGCGATACATGCTCATCAAGTCAATTTTAACAAAATTAACCGCATTTTTGTTCAATAAAAAATAATTATTGTTAAACAAATAGTAAAGTTGGGCTCCTAATCTACCTTTGACAAGCCTTTCTGAAGACTAGTTTACCGGAGACACAACCCTGTTTTTTTACCCCGGAATTACGTCAATTATCCCTAACTTTGAAAGAACCTAAAATCCGACAAAAAATGAAAAAATGTATTGTATTTGCCATGGCGATACTGGTCTCTGTTCCTATGATGGCCCAGATACAGTCGCCACAGCCCAGTCCCGCTTCAAAGCTCATGCAGAAGGTGGGTCTGACCGATGTAACCGTTGAATATTCCAGGCCTTCCATGAGAGGCAGGACCATTATGGGTAACCTCGTGCCTTTCGACAAATTGTGGAGGACCGGGGCCAACCAAAACACCATGATCACCTTTAGTACGGATGCCATGGTAGGGGACAAGACCCTGAAAGCAGGTACGTATGCCATATTTACCAAACCATCCGCTTCCAGCTGGGAAGTGTATTTCTATACCGATACCAATAATTGGGGAACGCCTCAGGAATGGTCCGATGATAAGGTCGCTGCTTCCTATACGGCCGAGGTCATGACCATGGAGATGCCGGTAGAGACATTTACCATCACCCTTGACGATCTCCACAACAACGGAGCAACCCTGGGAATGCTTTGGGAGAATACCTATGTAGGCGTACCCTTTACGGTCCCTGCCAAGGAGATGACCATGAAAAGCATTGAGTCCGTCATGAAGGGACCTTCGGCCAATGATTATTTTGCCGCAGCTAGCTTTTATTTTCAGGAAGGAGAAGATCTCGGGCAGGCCAAGAAATGGATAGATAAAGCGGTCTCCATGAATAGCAATGCCTTCTGGATGATGAGGGTTCAATCCCTGATCTATGCGAAAATGGGAGATAAGAAAGGGGCCATAGAGGCGGCTAAGAGATCCCTGGCAGCAGCTAAGGCTGCAAACAACGCAGATTATGTAAAGATGAATGAAGATTCCCTCAAGGAATGGGGTGCAATGTAGACAGGTGATACAAACTGATCAAAACCCTTGCCTCGGCAGGGGTTTTTTATTGTTCCAGAGCTGGGTTGCGCAGCACTCTGTCAAAAACTTCAAGTACGAGCGCCAGGAGGATGACCAGGCTGCACCCAAAGGCATTCAGCCAGAGATAGGACATCCAGTCGCCCATAAAACCAAAGATGACCACGATCTGTGTGATGATGGCGGCGACGAATACGGCGTTGCCTTTTACAAATTTCAGGAAGAAGGCAAGCAGGAAAATACCGAGAACATTTCCGTAGAATATGGAGCCTATGATGTTGACAAGTTGGATGAGATTGTCAAAGAGGTCTGCCACCCCGGCGATCACGATGGCGATGATACCCCATACCAGGGTGAAGCCTTTTGATACCCGCACATAGTGCTTCGGGGTAAACGCTGTTTTCATATTGCGCTTGTACAGGTCGAGGGCCGTTATGGTGCCCAGGGCATTCAATTCTGATGCTGTGGAGGACATGGCCGCTGAGAGTATAACGGCTAAGAGGAGACCGATCAGTCCACGTGGCAGATTATTGAGGATAAAATGTATAAACACATAATCCTTATCGTTGGTCTCCACCAGGTTGTCGGCCTGTGAGATCAAAAGCTTGGCCTTTTCGCGATTGACCCTCTCTTTTTGGTTCGCGGCAAGGATGTGTTGTTTGGCCTCTACGGTGGCGGCGTATTCCTTGAGTTTCAGCGCTGCATAAAACTCGTCCTGAGCCATCATCTTTTCGGTCTCTATCTCTTTGTGTCTTTCTTCGAGTTCTTTGTAGTCCTCTGAGAATTCAGAATTCTCAACGGCTATCGTAGCAGCCGGATTGAAGTTCAAGGGCGATGGATGATATTGATAGAATACGAATACCATGACACCTACCAGGAGAATAAAGAATTGCATGGGGATCTTGAGCAGACCGTTAAAAACAAGGCCCAATTGACTCTCGCGAACTGATTTCCCGGAGAGATAGCGCTGAACCTGACTCTGATCGGTACCAAAATAGGCCAGGGCCAGGAAGAACCCTCCGGTGATACCGCTCCAGAAGGTATACCTGCTGGAGGTGTTCAGTTCAAAATCCAGGATGTTCAGTTTTTCACTGGCCCCTGCTACCTTCAGGGCATTCCCGAAAGTGAGTTCCGGGGGTAAGGCGCCAAGGATAAAAAAGAAGGCGATGAACATCCCGGTCATGATGATGATCATCTGCTGTTTCTGGGTGACGCTCACAGCCTTGGTCCCCCCGGATACTGTGTAAATGATCACCAGGATACCTATGATGATGTTCAGGGTTAAAAGGTCCCAGCCCAGTACGGCCGAGAGAATGATGGAGGGAGCGTAAATGGTTATCCCTGCGGCAAGACCCCTTTGGATGAGGAACAGGATGGCCGCCAGGGACCTCGTTTTAAGGTCGAATCGTTTCTCCAGGAATTCGTAGGCTGTGTAGACCTTGAGCTTGTGATAGATCGGAACAAAGACCATACAGATCACGATCATCGCCAGGGGGAGACCAAAATAGAATTGGACAAACCCCATTCCGTCGTGAAAGGCCTGTCCGGGAGTAGAGAGGAAGGTGATCGCACTGGCCTGGGTCGCCATCACGGATAACCCAATGGTCCACCATCGTGCCTGGTTTCCTGCAAGAACATAGTCGCTTACGTTTTTGCTTCCCCGGGTCTTCCAAACCCCGTAAATCACTATAAAAAGAAGGGTCCCCGAAAGTACGAACCAGTCTAAATTCCCCATGCGTCAGGCGTTTGAAATCATGATGAAGTAAAAAACGAGTACATAAAGAATGTTCATGATGATCACCAGGGTATAGGCCCTTTTCCATTTTCTGACTTCCTCCATTACTTGCCTTTTACAGGAATTTCTTTCTGGAGTTTCGCCTTATTCTGCGACAGCATGTTGGCAAAAAGCTTAAAGGCCCCCGGCACGCCTGCAGGCAACTCCCTGAAAAAACTGAGTCCGGTATAAATGTACGTTCCTTTTCCATAGGAGGCAATCAAAAGGCTCCCTTCTTTTGGAGATTCTCCCTCGTCGGCCATGGAAAGGACAGGGGTGAAGGCATCATCCCAGGTATCAGGGAAGTAAAGTCCGCGTTCCTGCACCCATCCCTGGAAATCGGCTTTTGTCACCTTATTTGGAAAACTCATCAGGGGGTGATCCGGCCTGAGAATTTCTACGGGGGAGTCTTCCTCCGTGACCCTGTCGCGTGAAATATGAATGGGATAGGGGGCGAGATTGTCAAAATCGAGTCCGCTCCTCCCTGAGGTGTTGTATTGTACCACCAGGTTGCCACCGTGATTCACATAGTCTAAAAGGGCATCCTGTTTGAAGCGCATCTCATCGATCACATTATAGGCCCTGATGCCGACTACGATGGCATCGTAGGCCCCTAGGGTTCCCATTTGAATCTCTTCAGGTTTGAGCTGGTGTACGGTGTACCCAATCTGTTCCAGGCTGCTGGGGATTTCGTCCCCGGCGCCCATGATATATCCGATGTTCTGCCCGGCTTTTTTAATGTCAAGACGGACCACTTTGGTCTCTGAAGGGAGGAGGACCTCCTGGATAGGGATATGGTCATAGGCGATGGTCACCAGTTCCTGTGTCAGCTTCTCCCCATGGAGTATCAAAACCGGGCTTAGGATCCCTTCGCTCTCACCTTCAGGTGGCGTGACCATAAATGGATAGATCTTTTCCTCTCCCTTAGATTGAATGCTGACCGGAACATCGATCCTGTCTGCCCGCCAGCCCTGGGGCACCTCGAGTCGCATACTTCCTTCGATATTGTCCCTGAGCGCCCTGACCACAACGTCGATCTGTCTGGGAGCTGGCCGGTCAAAGATCAGTACTTTATCGCGGATCGAAAGGGAAGCAGGAGGAAGGATGTTGAACGGGCTGTAGAGTTCTCCCTTTTCCGGACGAGAATACCTGTAAACCAGGGGCCTGGTGATCTCGAGGGGGATTCCATCGATCTCCAGCTGAAAATCCACTTCAAAAGCGGGAGGGGTTTCGGGAAGCCCTATCAAATTGAAATCATCGACCCTGTACATCCCGAGACTTCCCTTTTTATTCAACCAGTAAGGACTGGTGTAGGAAGCGGAAGAGGGCACTTCTAAGGAAAGCGTGTAATTCTTTTTCTCGTTGTTTTCAAGGGAAATCCCTGGTTTTATCTGGGCGTGATCACCTATAGAAATCTTCTTTAAGATTATTGAAGTATCACTTCTATTAATCGCTTCAATAATAACATTTACAGCACTTTCCGGATTCGAATAAGCGAAATCGGAAGAGGCTTCCAGGTACAGTCCCGTGATATGAGCGATCAACTCCTTCAACTCGGGGAGTTTTATATTTTTCCAATGTTCGTCCCTGACATTTTGCAGAAGCTGATAGGCTCGGAGAAGTGAGGGGAGGTGTCTGGACGGGTTTTTAAAATCGAAATTCTCTTCTACTGCGTAAAGGATCTTCCCGATAGCTTCACCGCCCTCGATCCTCGACCAGGAAGTGTCGATCCCCTCAAACAGGTCCGTCGCTTTCTGCTTCGGCATCTCACCCTTTAATAATTCTATGTATTCCTGTTCGCTACCCCTGGTGGTCGGTCTGCCAAAGCCCTGGCATCTGTGCTGACTGCTCGCGATGGATGCGATCTCGTTGTTGGACATCCCCAATAAGGGATAATATACCCCTGTGTTTAAGGCGATCAACCTGGATTTATCTGCTTTTTCGAAATTCTCCTGGCTCCCGTAAAACCACCAGGAAGTATTGAAGAAAAGACGTTTAGGGGACCAGGGGCCAAGTTTGTCGAGCTGATCGGGATAGGCCGTGGGGTCGGAAACCAGGTCAAATGCCTCTACACTTAAAATAGCTGAGGAGGTGTGATGGCCATGGGTAGAACCCGGGGTCCTGTGATCGAAACGGTTGATGATCACGTCGGGTTTAAATTCGCGTATAATATGGACTACATCCCCGAGTACCTCCTCTTTGTCCCAGATTTTCAGGGTCTCGTCCGGATGCTTGGAGTAACCGAAGTCATTGGCCCTGGTGAAGAATTGGGTACCGCCGTCCACACGCCTTGCCGCCAGCAATTCCTGCGTCCTCAGTACTCCGAGTAATTCCCTGAGCTCGGGCCCTATGAGATTCTGACCACCGTCTCCCCTTGTGATAGATAAATAAGCTGTTCGGGCATGTACCTCGTTAGACAGGTAGGAGATCAACCGGGTATTTTCATCATCCGGGTGTGCGGCAATGTACATGGCCGATCCCAGGAAATTGAGCTTTTGAAGGCTGTGATAGATGTCTGTCGAGGAAGGTTTTGAAGGGCTCTGGCCGTAATTCAGTTGTAAAACCAGGAAAAAGCAGAGGATCAAACGAAATCTTAGGCCCATAAATTTTGGTTTTGACAGGTCCTCAAAGATAGAAAGTTATGGAAGCTTTGATCGGGTTTTACGACTTCTTTAACAGCTTAAACCGCATCACTTCCCTCATTTTCAATTATTTCGTCCGAGATCACACAAACGGCTTTCTGAAGCATGAGGTTGTTCGGATAGGTCACCAGTTGACCATTGTCCTTTCTGAGGTGAATGTGATAGGCCCTGATGTCTTCGATCACATAATTGCCTGAGGTTTCCAGATCCTTGTCCATGATCTGTATGCGATCGCCAATCTTGAAGGGAAAGGAAAAGAACAGAATGATCCCGGCCGTTACGTTGCTTAAAATAGACCATTGGGCAAAAAGCGCTACACCTATCACAGCGAAAATGGAGGACAGGATCAACCCGAGTTCCCTGATATTTACCCCCCAG
>NZ_JBFGBM010000163.1:0-6425 GCF_041567615.1 Muriicola sp. | reverse complement strand
GCCTTTGGGCCGAGTTTTCCGCATCTTCCTGCCTCCTGCCACTGATGGCTACCTTCATCCCGGCTTCCAAAAGTGTTTTTGCGATCCCAAATCCTATCCCTTTTGTACCTCCAGTGATATACGCTACTTTTCCTTTCATGTCTTTTTATTTTCCTCCAAAATAAGAAGTGAAAAAGGAGAACTGAAAATTCAGGCGTTATTCTTTTCTTAAAATAAAAAGCGTGGATTTTGAAACTTACTTAAAAATTAGTTCCTTTGCGCTTCCAATGCGGGGGATTAGCTCAGCTGGCTAGAGCGCTTGCATGGCATGCAAGAGGTCACCGGTTCGACTCCGGTATTCTCCACAGATCAAGCACAAAAATTTGTGCGATTCAGAATTCAAAAAACCACCAAGCTCGCTTGAGTGGTTTTTTTAATGAAGAAGGGCCAGGTCTGTAAGACCCGATATCAAATTTTTGTATTTGCAGGACGGGAGATCATCCGGAGCAGCGAAGCTAACCCGGTAATCCAAATAAGAAAAGCCGCCGAGCGTACTCGAGCGGTTTTTTGTTTTGTGAAGCGCAAAAGCCGCAGGCATTGAAGAAGCGATGAAAATTGCATTTGCAGGACGGGAGATCATCCGGAGCAGCGACAGCTAACCCGGTTTTCCCACTTTTAAATGAAACCGCCGAGCGTACTCGAGCGGTTTTTTGTTTTGTGAAGCGCAAAGGCCGCAGGCATTAAAAAAGCGATGAAAATGGCATTTGCAGGACGGGAGATCATCCGGAGCAGCGAAGCTAACCCGGTATTCCATTCACTTAAGATTACAGATGATCCTTAATCCTTCTTGACGCTCAGGACCAAAACCGGGATCTTGGCAGAGAATTCGGATTTGTGGATGGTGTTTTTCTCCCAAAGATTCATAAAGACACCTCTTTTCCTCCTGAATACACACAGGAGATCGGGGTTGACCAGCTGTATGTGTTCCAGTATACCCAGATAGGTAGTGGCGTGTTCCGCCATGGTCAGGGTAGTACTAATATCCAAAAGGGCCGTATTCACCTGCAGGTCCTTATCTGTGTACCCCGGAGTCTTCACGAGCAATAATCGTATCTCACTTTCGAATTTGTTCTTTATCTCAATCAGGGGATTCAAGATCCGTTTCCTCTTTAGGATACCTGATTTGAACCCTGTCAGGATCAGTTTATACGGACTGAACTCCGTGCCTTTGGGGACGATCAGGGTAGGGATGTCCGTCCGCTTGATCATTCGCCCCGAAGTATGTCCCAGATACAGTTCTTCCTTGATGTCGTTGCTCCTCGGTGAAATGACGAGAAGGTCAATCCCGATCTCGTTATCTATATCCTTCAGGCCGTCTATGAGGTCGCCTTTATAAGTAGCTATTTTGATCTCCACACCTTTTGCATCTACCTTCCCGATGACCTCTTTTAATCGCTCCTTTCCGCTCTTTTCCACCATGGCAGAAATATCGATGAGGCTTCCGGATACCCCGGCCACTGTAAAGACCTCCATCACAAAGACCCTTGAAGAGAACTGGGCAGCGAGATCCACTGCGTATTGCAGCGTTTCATGGGCATTGGGAGAGGTTCCGATAGGTACTAGGATGTTCTTCATAACGGTTAGGTATTTAAACTCTAAATTTACGCAATAATTGGCTTGATTAGATGATACGACCTGCAAAGTTAGGCGAAATTCCCAAGATCATAGGCCTTGCCAGGGCCTGTGCACTTCATATGATTGGAATGGGCATCGAACAATGGAATGATCTGTATCCTTCAGAAGATGCCTTCCTGAAGGATCACAGCCGAGGGGAGCTCTACGTCATGGAAGCTTCAGGCCATATCGTTGGATGTATCACGGTCTCCTCACTCATGGACGAAGAATACAAGTCGGTTCAATGGCTCACCCCAAACCGAAATAATATTTACGTACACCGTCTGGCCGTACTTCCGGAAGAACAGGGCAAAGGTCTTGGCCGTCAGTTGATGGACTGGACAGAGAACAGGGCAAAATACGAAGATCGCGTTTCCGTAAGATTGGATACCTTCAGCAGGAATAAACGCAACCAGCGATTTTATGAAGCCAGGGGGTATCAAAAACTGGAACCCGTGTATTTTCCCAACCAAAGTCCCTATCCCTTCTATTGCTATGAACTCATCCTGTAAACCCTGACCTTTGACTACCCGAGTAAGCTTCAAAACCATCAACCGCCTTGCCATTCCTGCGACCATTGCAGGGATAGCCGAGCCTATTCTGTCCATCACCGATACAGCTATCGTGGGAAATATCCCGGAAAATGGATTAGAATCCCTGGCGGCCGTCGGGATCGTGGGAGCGTTTCTCTCTATGCTTATCTGGATCCTGGGGCAGACCCGCAGTGCGATCTCGGCCATAATCTCTCAGTACCTGGGTGCGGGAAAACTCGACCAGGTCTCTACCCTCCCTGCCCAGGCGATCACCCTGAACGTATTGCTCAGTATCGCCATCCTCCTGGGTACGGTATTTATCGTAGAGGAAATATTCCTCCTGCTCAACGCAAAAGGCAAGATCCTGGAATTCTGCATCTCCTACTATTCCATCCGGGTATGGGGTTTCCCGCTGACCCTCTTTGCCTTTGCCGTCATGGGGATCTTCAGGGGACTGCAAAACACCTACTGGCCCATGATGATTGCGATCACCGGGGCCTCCCTGAATATAGTACTCGATTTCATTCTGGTCTATGGAATCGAGGGCCTTGTCTCCCCAATGAACCTCGAAGGAGCGGCCTGGGCCAGCCTGATCTCCCAGGGGGTGATGGCTGTGATGTCTCTTTACCTGCTGATGGTCAAGACCCATATTTCACTAATGCCCAGATTACCCGTGCACCCGGAACTGGGCAGGCTTATCGGGATGAGCCTCAATCTCTTTGTCAGGGCAGTTGCCCTTAATATCACCCTGGTCCTGGCCGTAAGGGAAGCCACAGCCCTGGGCGACCGCTTTATCGGAGCCCATACCATCGCCATCAACCTCTGGCTCTTTGCAGCCTTCTTCATCGATGGATACGGAGCCGCGGGAAATATCATGGGAGGCAGGCTACTTGGAGCAAAGGACTATAACAACCTCTGGAAGCTGGCGAAAAAGATCATGCTGTACGGTCTGTGGGTAAGCGGGATGCTGATGGTCATCGGCTTTGTCCTCTACCGCCCGCTGGGGATGCTCTTCTCGAATGAAGGAGAGGTCCTGAGCACCTTCTATTCCATCTTCTTTATCGTGATCCTGGCCCTGCCCATCAATACGGTAGCCTTTGTCTTCGACGGGCTTTTCAAAGGCCTGGGTGAGATGAAATACCTGCGCAATGTACTCCTCTCCGCTACTTTTTTGGGATTCATCCCCGCCCTTTACATAGGACAGTACTTTGACCTGGGGCTTTACGGGATATGGATATCCATTACGGTCTGGATGATGATCAGAGGAGGAGCCCTCGTATTTAAGTTCAGGAGAAAATTTCGCCCCCTTTTACAAAAGGTGTAATTTTGAGAAAAGCGACTACCCATGGGAACGACCCGAGCTAACGGCAGCCTTTATACCAACATTCAGAACGGGGTGGCCACCGTAGAATTTGGCCACCCGGCGAGCAATTCTTTTGTGTCCGAAATGCTGGACCGCCTCACCAAAATCCTCAGGGATCTCTCTGAGAATACAGAGGTATCCGTGATCATCCTCAAATCTGAAGGGGACAGGGCCTTTTGTGCCGGCGCCTCCTTTGACGAGCTCCTTTCGGTCTCTAACCCCCGGGAAGGAACTGTTTTCTTCAGCGGGTTCGCCCATGTGATCAATGCCATGAGAAAATGTGCCCAGCCCATCATTGGAAGGGTTCAGGGGAAAGCCGTGGGCGGTGGGGTCGGACTGATCTCCGCCTGCGACTACGTTTTTGCTACGGAAGACGCTGCGGTCAGGCTTTCCGAGCTTACGATCGGCATTGCCCCCCTGGTGATCGCCCCTGCAGTAAAGCGAAAGATTGGGGCATCCGGCCTTTCCGAACTATCCCTGGCACCCACAGAGTGGAAGAACGCCTATTGGGCAAAGGACAAGGGTCTCTTTTCCAAGGTATTCCCGAATATCAAAGAGATGGACAAAGAACTCGATTTCTTTTCTTCCCAGCTAGCCGCCTACAACCGTGAGGCCCTTGTGGCTCTTAAGAAAGTGCTGTGGGAAGGTGCCGAAACCTGGGATGAACTCCTGCTTAACAGAGCTGCCATTACAGGAGAACTGGCCCTTTCCGAACAGACCAGAAAGGCTATGGAAGCCTTTAAGAAATAAGATCGTCAAACCCTTTTGCACCTAATGGGACCCACATGGCATTTAAGCTGAAGGATATATTGAAAACGCCCTATCCCTTTTATTTCAGAGGCAAGACCCTCCTGCAATTTGCCCTGGTGATCTTTATCCTGGCTTTCCTGTTCAACTATTTCTTCACCCCATTTAACGTCAATCTGGACGAGCATAAGATGGATTACTTCTGGATCAGTGTCATCCATTCAGCTACGCCTCTTGCGGTCCTTCTGCTCATGTATCCCTTTATCCATTTCTCCCCATCCATTGATGAAAACTGGACCATAGGCAAGGACATCCTTTTTCTCTCGGTCTTCCTCTTGTTGATCGGGATCGGACAGTTTTTAGTCAGGGACCTCATTTACGACAACCCCAACAACTGGTCCTGGGGCTATTTCAGGGAGGAGATCGGCAATACCTTCCTGGTCGGTATTCTGCTTGTGGGGTTGATCGTTTCCGTGAATTTCAATCGGCTTAACGCCCGGTACATCAGGGAGGCACAGGAACTGGAACGGAGCAGGCTGGGTAAAGACAGACGTCATGAGAAGAGTATCATCCCCATAGAGACCCAGGTTAAAATGGACAGATTCGACCTGCAGGTGGAAAAGTTCCTCTTCGCCAAGGCTGAAGGCAACTACCTCGTGCTGCATTTACAGGATGAACCTGCTCCTGTGAAGGTATTGAAGCGTATCTCCATTACCGATTTTGAAAAGCAAGTCAGCTCTTTTAGAGATATTATCCGGACACACCGTTCCTACATCGTCAACCTCGCCTTTCTCTCACACGTAAAAGGCAATGCACAGGGATTCCAGCTGAGCCTGGAACACTGTGAAGCCTTGATCCCCGTGTCAAGGACCATGATCCCCGCTTTTGAATCCCGGGTCAGAATGTGAATTCTCTTGTCATTCGTCCCAAAACCTTGCCATCCGTACCAAAGAATCCCATGGCATTGGTAATACGGATATCTTTACTCAAAAATCAACAATCATGAGACGATACGATCTGGACTGGTTAAGGGTTTTTGTTTTTGGGCTGTTGATATTTTATCACGTGGGCATGTTCTTTGTTCCATGGGGGTGGCATATCAAGAACAACGTGGAATACACCTCGATCCGGATCCCCATGCTATTTGTAAACCAGTGGAGGCTTCCCATCCTCTTCCTGATCTCTGGGATGGGTACATTCTATGCCCTGAATAAAAGGACTCCGATACAATTCGGCGCCGAGCGGATCAAAAGGCTTTTCCTTCCCCTGGTGATAGGGATGCTGCTTGTAGTCCCTCCACAGGTCTATATTGAGCGCATCATCAATGGCCAGTATCAAGGATCCTATTTTGATTTCTGGCCCGCTCAATCCTTTATGGGGGTCTACCCGGAAGGCAACCTCAGCTGGCACCACCTTTGGTTCCTGCCCTACCTCCTGTTGTTTTCACTGGCCCTTTTGCCTGTATTCGTTTCTCTAAAAAAGAATCCCGCTGGCAGGTTCCTCAAATGGGTCGAAGTCAGGGTTTCTGAAAAAACCGGACTGTTCTGGTTCCTGATCCCACTCTATCTTATGGAATCCCTGTTGGAACCCTTTTTCAATATTACCCATGCGCTGATAGACGACTGGTTTGCCATTGCCAGTTATTCCACCCTGTTCTTCTATGGCTTCCTCCTGATGACGGTACAGGATACTTTCTGGAACACGGTGACACAAAACAGGCGGTTTTACCTGTATTGCGGCCTGATGGGTTTTACGCTCTATCTCGGCCTCATCCTGTCCTTTGAAGATTCCATCGCCGTACATTTTACGGAGGCACTCCTGAAGGTATTTAACCTGTGGTCCTGGATCCTGGTTCTCTTTGGCTATGCCGCGACCTACTGGAACAGACCCAGCCGGGCGCTGACCTATTGCAATGAAGCCGTATACCCATTTTATATCCTGCATCAGACCATCACCATCATCTCGGGGTATTTTATTATGGATCTCAGCTGGGGATTCCTCCCAAAATTCCTCTACCTCGTCATCGCCACCTTCGGGGGGTCCTGGATCATCTATGAATTCGGCATACGCCGATGGAAATGGCTCCGTCCTTTGTTCGGGCTTAAACTCAAAAAAGCGTTCACCTTCAG
>NZ_JBFGBM010000162.1:0-6481 GCF_041567615.1 Muriicola sp. | reverse complement strand
GTGGTTTTCCCAAAGCTATTGGTCCATGAACTAACTGTAGAACCCAGGAGGGTAAAAGCGACCTATACCATAGTAAAAAAGGATGGAGAAGAGATATCCAATCACCTGATCTATTCCTACAATGCACCTTATTTCGACCGGAAGAATGCCGAAGATGTAAACCTGGCATCCCTGATGGTGGCACAGGTTGCCTTGAATTATGGGCTGTTCTTTGAGGAAATTGTGTTCGATGGACTTTTCGATGAGGCAGACAGGCGTTTCTTGACCGATATGATGGAGAACACCTCCAGGGAGATCCTCGTGATGAAGTTCTACAGCAAGAACGAGTTCCTTTTACCTCCTTACGATAAACTGCCCCTGGAGAACCTGCCCAGGTACACGGCAGCATCCCTGATTTTCAAGGGAGATTCTTTCAAGGGCCTCCCCCTCCGCCGGAGGGCGAGAGAATCAAAGGAAGATGAATACGTCATCCTGAGCAGCGGGGGAAAAGACAGCTTGCTCACCTACGGTCTGATCAGGGAGATAGGGGTGCCTCACCCCGTTTTTATCAACGAATCCGGACGTCACTGGTTCACGGCCGTCAACGCATATGACTTTTACCAGGAGAACGAACCCAACACTGCAAAGCCCTGGTGCAACAGCGACCGTATCTTTAACTGGATGGTCAGGCAAATGCCCTTTATCAAAGAGAATTTTCAGAACATCAGGGCAGATATCTACCCCATCAGGCTCTGGACGGTGGCCGTATTCCTCTTTGGCACCCTGCCGGTAGCCCTCAGGCGCAATGCGGGTAATATTTTGATCGGCAATGAATACGACACTACGGTGAAGGGAAATCATCACGGGATATCCCATTACAACGGGCTTTACGACCAGAGCAAATATTTTGACAACGCCCTGACCCGGTTTTACGCCAAAAAAGGGTGGAATATCAGACAGTATTCTGTGCTAAGATCACTTTCAGAATTGCTCATCCTCAAGATCCTTGTAAAAAGGTATCCTGAACTTCAGGCGCACCAGGTATCCTGCCACGCCGCACATGAAAAGGACGGTAGGATGCTGCCCTGCGGTAACTGCGAGAAATGCAGGAGGATCATCGGAATGCTCAAGGCACTGGACGAAGACCCCCGTCGTTGCGGGTACACAGATGAACAGATCCGTAAGGGGCTTTTGGCTTTGGAGAAGCAAGGGGTGAAACAGCTGGGCAGTGACGCGGCTCATTTGTACTTCCTGCTGCACTCCAAAGGCCTGATCACGGACAATGAACACACCAGGAAGCTGGCCAGGGAACACCGGGAGATCGTCTCCTTGCGGTTCGACAGGGAGCGGAGTAGCCTGCAGGATATTCCCGTCCACATAAGGAAGCCCCTCCTGGAAATCTACCAAAAATATTCTGAAGACTGTGTACGCCTCCATGACCGGAAATGGCATACTTTTACACCCGATAAGGACTTCCTTAATCAGCCTTATTTTTTAATGAAGAGCGATGAGTACAAAACAACCTAAGCCCACTTTCATGTGGGAAGAAATGACCTGGCCTGAGCTTGAGGAGTACCTGAAGATCGTAGATACGGCCATCCTGCCCTGCGGGGCCATTGAGCAACACGGACCTCATTTACCCGTCGATATAGATTTTTTTGACGCCAAATACATGGCGGCTAAAGTGGCCGAGGCCTGCGAGGATCCCAAACCTCTGGTACTGCCTCCCATTCCTTTTGGCGTCTCCTACCACCACGAGGATTTCAAAGGCACGCTGAGTGTGACCAATGATGCTTTGTCCCGCTTTGTTTACGATCTAGGGATGAGCCTGGCCAAAAACGGGATCAAGAAAATCGTGATCCTGAACGGGCACGGGGACAATGCTCCGACCCTCCACTATGCGGCCCAGATGATCAACAGGGATGCCAAGATCTTTGTGTGTGTCGATACAGGGGAAACCAGCGATGTTGCTCTTTACAATCTTGTAGAGACACCCAACGACATTCACGCAGGAGAGCTCGAGACCAGTACCACCCTGGCCATTCGTCCTGAAGTGGTCCAAATGGACAAGGCCGTGAACCAAACTTTGCAGTTCGGGAGTAAGTATCTCGACTTTGACAGTGAGCACGGCGTGAACTGGTATGTCAGGACCAACAAGATCTCCGAGAGCGGGGTGATGGGGGATGCGACCAAGGCTACGGCCGAGAAAGGGAAAAAGATGTGGGAGCTCATGATCCACCATATGGTGAGTTTTGTGGAGTCTATCAAGAATTCTTCCCTGGACGACCTCTACCAAAAGCGTTACTGATGAAGATCACCCGGGTTGCTTATGAACGGTTGGATCTGGCTCTCTCCGTTCCCTATACCATTGCGTATGAAACCGTGTCCCATACGAGTAATTTTATTTTAAAGCTCGAAACGGACAGCCTTCTTGCCGGGTATGGCTGTGCAGCTCCCGACCTGGAAGTGACCGGTGAGACAGCAGAAAAGACACAAGAGGTGATTGAACAGACAGTCCTGCCATTTCTCAAAGGACATTCTCCTTTTACCTATACGAGAATCCTGGAAGAACTGAAATCACTTTGTCCCGATAGCCCATCCGTACTTTCTATGGTCGATATGGCTTTGCTCGACCTGGTCTCTAAAAAAGCCGGCGTCCCTTTGTATCAGTATCTGGGAGGCTTCCAGGACTCCATCGAAACCAGTATCACCATCGGCATTATGAGTATGAGGGATACGCTCTCCATGGCAAAGGAGTATACTAAGAGAGGCTTCAGAATCCTGAAGATCAAAGGGGGGATAGACCTGGAGGAGGACATTGGGAGGATGATCCGGTTGAGGGAGGAATTTCCCCATGCGATCCTGAGATTCGATGGAAATCAGGGATATAGTGTAAAAGATTCCATAGCCTTCGTACGGGCTACCCAGCATGTGGGGATTCAGATCTTCGAACAGCCTACAAAAACCAAGACAGATCACACTCTGGGAGAAGTGACCCATGCCGTGGGCATCCCGGTTATGGCGGATGAAAGCCTGAAAACCCTGGATGATGCCTTCAGACTTGCCCAGCACGACCTGATCGATATGGTCAACATCAAACTGATGAAGGTAGGAGGGATCCTGGAGGGGATGCACATCAATTCCGTGGCAAAATCGGCCGGGCTGGAGGCCATGGTCGGCTGTTTGGACGAATGTGCCCTGGGAATCTCAGCCGGACTTCATTTTGCGCTCTCCAGGCCCAACGTGCACTTCGCAGACCTGGATGGGCATCTCGACCTGGAGAATGATCCTTTCCGGGGGCTTTTTGAACTCAGAGAAGGAATCCTCTACCCTTCTGAGGAACCCGGGCTGGGCTACCGGGAATAGCTCCGGATGAGTATTACAGGAAATATGCCTTATTTTTGTACCACAAAACAAGCAGATCGTGATAGAAATTGAAAATATTGAATTGGCGTACCTCAGCATGGACGACTACCAGGAGCTGAAGGATGCCATGATTTCCGCTTATACTTCCATGCCCAATGCCTATTGGAGGGAACACCATATCGAGAAACTCATCGACCTTTTTCCGGAAGGACAGGTAGTGATCAAGATCAACGGAGAACTGGCCGGTTGCGCCCTCTCCCTGATTGTGGACTACAGTCAGTTCGATGTAAATCACACATACAAAGAGGTCACCGGGAACTATACCTTTAGTACCCATTCCACGGAAGGGGATATGCTCTACGGAATCGACGTATTTATAAAACCCGAATTCAGGGGGCTTCGCCTCGGGAGGAGACTGTATGACTACCGAAAGGACCTCAGCGAGCGACTGAACCTCAAGGGTGTGGCCTTCGGTGGCCGTATACCCAACTATTACAAATACGCGGATTCCCTCTCTCCCAAGGAGTATATCCAAAAGGTGAGGAGGAAAGAAATCTCGGATCCGGTCCTTAATTTTCAGATCTCCAACGATTTCCAACCGGCCAAGATCATCAAGGGATACCTCGAAGGGGATGAGGCCTCCAACGAGTTTGCGGTCTTGATGGAATGGAAGAATATCTACTACGAAAAGCCGACCAAAAAAGTGTCACCTCTGAAAAAGACTATCAGGCTGGGCCTGATCCAATGGCAGATGAGGCCGTACAAAGACCTGGACGACCTTTTGCAACAGGCCGAGTACTTCATTGACGCCGTCTCCGGCTATCGTTCTGATTTTGCCCTTTTTCCCGAATTTTTCAACGCCCCACTCATGGCGGAGAACAATCACCTTGGGGAATCCCAGGCGATCCGGGAGCTGGCCAAACATACGGAGGATATCGTCAGGAAATTTTCTGAGTTTTCTATTTCCTACAACATCAACATCATCACAGGCAGTATGCCTGAAATGAAAGACGGAAAGCTGGTCAATGCCGGCTATCTCTGCCGCAGGGACGGGAGTATGGAACGGTATGAAAAGATACACGTCACCCCTGACGAGGCCAAGGTATGGGGGATGCAGGGGGGCAAGGACCTCAAAACCTTTGATACCGACTGCGGCAAGATCGGGGTGCTGATCTGTTACGACTCAGAATTCCCGGAGTTGAGCAGGCTGCTGGCCGATGAAGGTATGGATATCCTGTTTATTCCTTTCCTCACCGATACACAGAACGGGTTTTCCAGGGTTCGGCACTGCGCACAGGCCCGGGCCATCGAAAATGAATGTTATGTGGCCATTGCCGGAAGTGTGGGGAACCTGCCCAACGTGCACAACATGGATATTCAGTTTGCCCAATCCATGGTCTTCACCCCCTGCGACTTTTCCTTCCCTACCAATGGGATCAAGGCGGAAGCTACGCCCAATACCGAGATGATCCTCATCGCTGATGTGGATATCGATCTGCTACGGGAACTCAACCAGTTCGGGGCTGTTCGTAATTTGAGGGACAGGAGGAAAGATATCTTTGACCTGCGCAGGACGCCAAAGGGATAACTGATTTAACCCTCCAGGGTTTTGATTTCGTCGTTCAGCTCTTCCAGGGAGGTCTTGGCGTCCCCAAAGAGCATTCGGGTCTTGTGGTGGAAGAAGAGTTGGTTCTGTATCCCGGCATAACCCGGATTCATGCTCCGCTTCAGCACGACTACATTTTTGGCCTCCCATACGTTGATAACGGGCATTCCGTATACGGGGCTTGACGGGTCGTCATAAGCCGCCGGATTGACCACGTCGTTGGCACCAATGACGATCACCATGTCCGTATTGGCCATAGCTTCATTCGCATCTTCCATGTCGAGTAGTTTGGGATAGGGCACGTCTGCCTCAGCCAGGAGTACGTTCATATGTCCGGGCATACGGCCCGCAACCGGATGTATGGCGTAGGTGACGTCTACCCCATTGGCGGAGAGGAGGTTGTCCATGCGTTTGACAACTTTCTGAGCCTGGGCCACGGCGAGCCCGTACCCGGGAACCACCATGACCGTGTTCGAGTAGTAAAGCTGGACGGCCAGGTCGGCACAGGTGATCTCCTTAGCCACCTGTTTGTCTCCCTTTTCCTTATTCTTCGTGTGATTCTCCCCAAAACCGCCGACCAGTACATTGGTAAGGGAGCGGTTCATGGCCTTGCACATCACAACGGTGAGGATGATCCCTGCTGAACCCACCAGAATTCCACCTACCATCATGATATTGTTCTCGTAAATGAGACCGGCTGCCGCGGCAGACAACCCGGTAAATGCGTTCAAGAGAGAGATCACCACAGGCATATCAGCACCGCCGATGGGGGCGACAAAAGACAGGCCGTACAACAGGGATACGGCCAGGAGCGTTGAGATCCAGACCAGCCCGGGCTGGGTTCCTGATAAAAACACAAAGGTGGCAAGTCCGAGCAGGAAGGCCAGGATCACCGCGTTGATGAGGTTGTGCCTGGGTAGAGTGACCTTGCGGTCATCCACCAATCCCTGTAATTTGCCGTAGGCCAGCATACTTCCGGTGAAGGCTACCGCCCCGATGAGCAGGGTGAGCAGTAGTATCAGTAACTGGGCCTGTGAAGCCGTGATCCTTCCAAGGGAAACATGGGAGAGTTCAGTGTAGGCCAGCACCACGGCGCAGGCACCGCCAAGGCCATTGAATACAGAGACCATTTGAGGCATGGCGGTCATCTCGATCTTGATGGCGCTGATGTACCCTATGATGCCGCCCAGGGTCATGGCGCCCATGATCCAGGCATAATTATTATCGGCTCCGTCGATTGGCAGGAAAAGCGTTGCCAGGATGGCCACGGACATCCCGATGGTGGCAAGGAGGTTTCCTTTACGCGCGGTGGCCGGAGTGCTCATCTGTTTCAGCCCGATAGCAAAAGCAATGGCGCCGAGAAGGTAGGAGATATTAACGGTAGTGATGAGCATCTACTTCTTCTTTTTATTGAACATCTTAAGCATACGGTTCGTGACGGCAAACCCTCCTACGACATTGATCGTCCCCAGGACCACCCCCAGGGCGCCCAGGCTCAGGGTAAGGTAATCGGACGGATCTGCATTGCGT
>NZ_JBFGBM010000161.1:0-6498 GCF_041567615.1 Muriicola sp. | reverse complement strand
TCTCACAATACCAGTAATTTAGTAGTGCCATAGCATAAGTAGGTTAAGTTTATGGTAAGATTTGGGACGAAAAGGGCGGAGGCTTCTCTGCCCTTTTCTATTGATATTCACCACAATAGATAAAAAAACCGCAACCTTGTGAGGCTGCGGTCCTTCATAATCGATTTCGATCTGCTTTCTTACTTGTGCGCCTTGTAGTGCTCGGCCACCTTATTCCAGTTGATCACATTGAAGAACGCATTGATATAATCGGGTCGCCTGTTCTGATAATTCAGGTAATAGGCGTGTTCCCAAACGTCTAATCCCAGGATTGGATAACCTCCGCATCCCGTATTGGGCATCAATGGGTTGTCCTGGTTGGGTGTTGCACAGATCTCTACCTTACCTCCTTTATGAACACAGAGCCAGGCCCATCCGGATCCGAACTGACCGGCGGCTGCAGCGCTGAACTTATCCTTGAAAGCTTCGTAGGATCCAAAGGCATTGTCAATGGCAGAGGCCAGTTCGCCTGAGGGATTCCCTCCGGCATCAGGGCCCATGATCTCCCAGAACAGACAGTGGTTGAAATAACCGCCTCCGTTGTTTCGTACAGCTGTGTTCTTCATATCGAGTCCCTTGAGGATCTCCTCGATCCCTTTTCCTGAAAGGGGTGTGCCTTCAATAGCTGCATTGAGTTTTGAAGTGTATCCGTTGTGGTGCTTGGTATGGTGAATCTCCATGGTCCTCGCATCGACATGAGGTTCCAATGCATCATATGCATAGGGTAATTTTGGTAGTTCAAATGCCATGTTTATGTAGTTAATTGTTATTATTCAGTGAGGTTCAAATGTAGGGATTTTAACAATTATATTCCCCTAATTATATGTTAAGAACTCTCCGCGATTGCTTATTTTGCAGGGTAAAACGAAGACGCTGCACTCCTATCAGATTTATGACGCCTCTGCCGGTTCAGGAAAGACCTTTACACTGGTCAAGGAATACCTCAAGCTGATCCTCTCCGAGGATAGCAGGCAGGAATTCAGGAAGATCCTGGCCATCACCTTCACCAACAAGGCCGTCAATGAAATGAAGCAGCGCATTCTGAAAAGTCTGGCACTCTTCGCTTCTGATCCGGCGGAAGCAAGCAAAGACGACCTATTCCTGCAGATCGCGGAAGAGCTCAAACTCGGCAAGGACAGGCTGAGTACCAGATCGGGCGAAGTCCTGAAGGAAATACTTCACAATTACGCCTTCTTCGACATCTCTACCATCGATAAGTTCAACCATCGCATCATCAAAACCTTTGCACGCGATCTGAAGATCCCTCAGAATTTTGAGGTGGTCATGGACCAGGACCTGCTGTTGAGCGAAAGCATAGACCGTTTTCTGGGAAATGCAGAGCCGGGAAACAGGCTGACAGAGCTCATCATCGATTTTGCACTTGAAAAGATTGACGACAGCAAGAGCTGGGATGTGAGCTATGACCTCCAGAAGGTAGGCTCCATGCTCTTTGACGAAAACCACCTTCCTTTCCTGGAATCCCTGAAGGACAAGGAAGTCGACGCGTTTCTCGACCTGCAGAATACCCTGAAGAAAGTGATCCACACCCTGATCGGGGACCTGAAGAGGATAGGAACGGAAGCTCTTAACCTTATAGCCAATGCCGGACTGGATGCAAAAGAGTTCAAATCGGGATGGTACCCGGCGTTTATGAAAAAGATACAGACGGATCCCACAGGGGTGGACTTCAATGCGGGATGGAAACAGAATTTCGGGGAAGAGCCGCTTTACAAAACAAGCCTTCCACGGGAAACAAAGGCTGTCATAGACGGGCTTATGCCCCGGTTCATCGACCTGTGGGCCAACATGAGGGCAAAACACAACCGATTGCTCTTCCTGAGAAATGCATACCAGAATCTCGTCCCCCTCACCCTTCTAAATGCGCTGCAAAAGGAGATCCATGCCCTGCTCGGAGAGAGGGAACAGATTCATATATCGGCCTTCAACTCCCTGATCTCAGAACAGATCAGAGATCAACCTGCCCCCTTCATTTACGAACGTCTCGGAGAGAAATACCGGCATTATTTTATAGATGAATTCCAGGACACTTCCCTCTTGCAGTGGAATAACCTCGTGCCCCTGATCTCGCATGCCATGCTGAGTGAGGATCTGCAGGGTAAAAGAGGCAGCTTGTTCCTGGTAGGGGATGCCAAACAGGCGATCTACCGGTGGAGGGGAGGGAGGTCCGAACTCTTCTTAAACCTGATACACGATGAGGACACTCTTTTCGGCATACGTCCGGTAACGAAACAACTGCAGAGGAATTACAGGAGTTATCAGGAGGTAGTCGACTTCAATAACCGGTTCTTCACCTCCGCAGTTCCCGGCCTGAAAAACGAACTATACCGTCAGCTCTTCCTTGAGGGCAACCAGCAGGAACACACGGCATCAAAAGGCGGACTCGTCAGTGTGCGATTCCTTGAGGAAGGGACCCAGGACAGAGAATCGGACTATTGTAATGAAGTGCTGGGGGTTGTAGGCGAGCTGTTAGACAGGGGAGTGCCCTACGGCGATATCTGTATCCTCGTAAGATCGAACAATCAGGGGGTAAGGATCGCCAGGCATCTGATGGAAAACCAAGTGCCTGTCATATCCTCCGATGCCCTCTTGCTTGAGAGTGATCCCGGGGTCAGGTTCCTGATCAACCTGATGAAACATACTGCCCGGCCCACGGATCTCAATATTCAGTATGACATTCTCTTCTACCTCAGCGGGGAGGAAGACCGACACGAATTCATCTCCGAGAATCTCGATAATCTGTCGGGTCTCTTGAAAAGGAAATACCATTTTGAAATGGAGGTTTTTACCCAGAGAACCCCTTATGATGCCCTTGAATACGCCATTGATCGTTTTCAACTGGTTAAAGTATCCCACGCCTTTATCAGTGCCCTCCTCGATGAGGTCCTGGAATTTGAATCACATATGGATTGCGGGATACAGTCCTTCCTCGACCACTGGGATAAGAACAAGGGCCGGTGGAGTATCCCGGCTCCTGAGCAGACAGAGGCAGTCATGTTAATGACCATCCACAAGTCGAAAGGGCTGGAATTTCCCTTTGTCATATTCCCATTCGCCAATGCCAAAATCTACGACGACCGGGGAACCAGGTTATGGGTACAAACGACAGATGAGGCCCTGAAGGGATTTGACCATCTCCTGCTGACCAAAAAAAAGGAGATGGCTGATTACAATGATGCCTCCCGAGTAATCGCCGAGGAAGAAGAGCACAAGCAGGAACTCGATGCGTTCAACGTGCTGTACGTTGCCCTTACGAGAGGAATACAGGGAGTGTATGTGATCTCAGAAATGGATCTGGACAAAAATGGAGATCCTAAAGCCACTAATTACTCGGGGCTTTTCATAAAATTCCTGAAGGGCGAAGGCATGTGGGACAGGAACAGGAGGAGGTATGATTACGGGGAACTCGGCGAGGTAGTCTCCAGCACTGTTTCCGGCCTTAAGCAGGAGTCGATTTCCTACACCTGCTCGGCCAAGTATGAAGGACACCTGGAAATCAGCACCCGGGCCGGGGAGCTTTGGGGAACTTCCCGCGCCCTTGCCTTATCCAGGGGTAATTTATTCCATTTTGGAATGAGCACCATCGAGGTTCCCGGGGATATTCCTTCAAGCGTTCAGGAGTTGGTTTCCAGTGGAGCCATTTCCGTAAAAGAGCAAAATAATTACTCTGAACTTTTCAAAAGTGTCGTTGAGCATCCCCTGCTGGCTTCCTTTTTTCAGGCGGGCCCTATAATCAGGAACGAACAGGCGATAATTGCGGAAAATGGGGTAATTTTGCGACCCGACAGGATGGTTTTCGACGGACGGAAGGTCTCGGTGCTCGATTACAAGACAGGAAGCGAAAGTCCGGACCATATCGCACAATTGAACTCCTACGTAAAAGTGCTGAGTTCCATGGGATACACCGTAGAAAACAGGGTCCTGATCTATGTAGGTGAACAAATCAAACCCGTATTCATATAGTTATGTACAGCAGTATTAAGAAATTTCTCCAGGACGAACTGGATTCGATAGAGGAAGCAGGACTTTATAAAAAAGAGCGCGTCATAACCTCTCCTCAGGGAGCCGTGATCAGGATCTCGACCGGACAGGAAGTGATCAACTTCTGCTCCAACAACTATTTGGGGCTGTCTTCACACCCCGAAGTCATTCAGGCAGCCAAGGACACATTGGATTCCCATGGATTTGGCATGTCTTCCGTAAGGTTCATTTGCGGCACCCAGGACATACACAAGGAACTTGAGGAGAAAATCGCCCAATTTTACGGAACAGAAGATACCATATTATACGCAGCTGCTTTTGACGCCAATGGTGGGGTCTTTGAGCCATTGTTGTCTGCAGAGGACGCCATTATCTCCGATTCCCTCAATCACGCTTCTATCATAGACGGGGTGAGATTGTGCAAGGCCAAGCGTTATCGGTATGCAAACAACGACATGAAAGACCTCGAAGCCCAGTTGAAGCAGGCAAATGCAGACAACGCCCGGTTTAAGATCATCGTGACGGACGGGGTATTTTCCATGGACGGGCTCCTCGCCCCCCTGGATAAGATCTGTGACCTGGCGGAACAATACGACGCCATGGTGATGATAGACGAATGCCACGCTGCAGGTTTCATCGGTGAGACGGGAAGGGGCACACTGGAAGAGAAAGGCGTCATGGGCCGTATCGACATCATTACCGGAACACTGGGGAAGGCCCTGGGCGGAGCGATGGGCGGATATACTACGGGAAAGAAAGAGATCATAGAGATCCTGAGGCAGAGATCGAGACCCTATCTGTTCAGCAACTCCCTTGCCCCTGCCATTGTAGGAGCCTCCATTAAGGTCTTCGATATGCTCGAAGGAAGCACCGAACTGCGCGATCGCCTCGAAAGCAATACGGCTTACTTTAAAAAAGGGATGAAAGATGCCGGTTTTGATATCATAGATGGAGATTCTGCCATTGTACCTGTCATGTTATACGATGCCAAATTATCACAGAAAATGGCCGATATGCTGCTCGATGAAGGAATTTACGTCATAGGATTCTTCTATCCCGTGGTACCAAAGGGAAAAGCGAGGATCAGAGTACAGTTATCCGCGGCCCATACAAGGGCACATTTAGACACCGCAATCAAGGCGTTTACGAAGGTCGGAAAAGAGCTCGAAATCCTCTAAACCTTCCGTTTTTAGGGGCGTACGAGAAAAAAAAAAGAAATTGATTTTGTTAATAATTATTAACAACTTACATTTGCAGCTAATAAACACTTAAACTTAAAATTTTGAACATGAAACAGCTTAGCAGATTATTGGTTGTTGGCCTCTTTCTTATTGGGTTAAACAACGTTCAAGCGCAGGATGAGAATAATCCGTGGCAAGTTAGCTTTGGTGTAAACGCGATAGATGTTTATCCTACTAATGACCAGGACGCCGCTTACCCAACCGGTACTCTCTTCAGCGAGTACTTTAATGTTAACGATCACTGGAACATTTTGCCCTCTATTTCATATGTTTCTGTATCCAAGTATGTTGGGGACGGATTTTCTGTAGGAGCCAGGGGTAGCCTCAACCGCATCTCTAAATTAGGAGACGTTTCAGCTGACGACCTCTCTCATTACGCTGTGGATGGTACGATAAAGTACAACGTCTTAAAGGAGAAGAAGATCATCCCTTTCCTCGAAATCGGAGGAGGTTATACCTGGGTTGATGAGATCGGATTCGGTACTGCCAATGCAGGTATCGGAGCCAGCTACATGTTCTCTGATAACATCGCCTTTACTGTTCAAACAGGATATAAGCACGCTTTCGAAGATTACGGAGTAAAGCACTTCCAGCACCTGGCTGGTATCTCCATCCAATTTGGCGGAACTGATACTGACGGTGACGGAATCTACGACAAAGATGATGCATGTCCTGAAGTTGCCGGTTTGGCTGCTTTCAACGGATGTCCTGATTCTGACGGAGACGGTATAGAAGATGGTAAAGACAGCTGTCCTAACGAAGCTGGTTCTAAAGAGCTTAACGGATGTCCTGATTCTGACGGAGACGGTATCGCCGACAAAGATGATGCATGTCCAAATGAAGCCGGTCTTGCTGCTCTTGCAGGATGCCCTGATGCTGACGGAGATGGCGTAGCCGACAAAGACGATGCTTGTCCAAACGAGGCTGGTCCAGCTGAGAACAAAGGATGCCCATGGCCTGACACTGACGGTGACGGAGTACTTGATAAAGATGACCAGTGCCCAGAAGTTGCCGGAACTGTAGCCAACAAAGGTTGCCCAGAAGTAACTGAAGAGGTTCAGAAGCAATTGAACGACTACGCGAGAACTATTCTGTTCGACACCGGAAAAGCTTCTCTGAAAACAGAATCTGTATCTGTATTCGTAGACATCATCCGAATTCTGAATGAATATCCAAACGCTAAGTTCACCGTTGAAGGTCACACCGACAGCGTTGGTAG
>NZ_JBFGBM010000160.1:0-6522 GCF_041567615.1 Muriicola sp. | reverse complement strand
GAAGGCCCTCAGGGACAGGCGCTACTGGCTAATTCGACCGTAGCCAACCTCATGCAAAGAACAGCCATGAAAGATGGTTCTGACGACAACATCGTCGATCAGGCCAATTGTTTTTCCCTGGCTTTTCCTTTTACCGTTGTGGTCAACGGGATGGAGCTTACCGTAAATTCTGAGGAAGACCTCGATACCGTAGAGGATATCCTGGATGAGTTCGATGAAGATGAAGACACGATTGAGATCGAATTCCCCATCACCATTGTCCTTAGTGATTTCAGTGAGATCTCAATCAATTCTCTGGATGAGTTTGAGGCCTATGCAGATGAGTGCGCAGGGGAGAATGAATACGATGAGGATATTGAATGTATTGACATAGCGTATCCTATCACTGTTTCTGTATTCGACACCAATAACGAACTTGTCGATACCATCACCATCAACAGCGACCAGGAACTCTATTTCTTTATCGAAGAACTGGATGATGATATCATTGTGAACGTACAATTCCCGATCACCCTGATCCTCTCAGACGGTACTGAGATCTCAGTGTCTAACCTGGACCAGCTGGAGGACGTGATTGACGAAGCCGAGGATGACTGTGATGAGGATGACGACTACGACTACAACGATGACGACTGTGACAATTGCACCACCGAAGGTCTGGCTGATTTTATCACCGGTTGCGATGGCTGGTATGTGAAAGACCTGGAGAGAAATGACATGGACCTCACAGATCAGTATGTGGGATACACTTTCAGTTTTGATGCCGAAGGCAATGTCACCGCTGATTCAGGAACGGAAACCTTTACAGGGACCTGGGAAAGCAGCGGGTCCGGGAACAACATCACCGTAAGCATCAACATCCCTGATCTCAGTGATTTCAATGCCGACTGGATGCTGCACGAACTGGAGCAGTATGAGGATGAATTTGAGGTCGACCTGAGGATGGCGAATGATGACGAGCTGGAATTCAGAAGTAACTGTACCCCTTAACCTATCATTTTACGGGAGTGTCCGGGTCCTTAATAGCCCCTGGGGCCGGGATGCTCCTTTCTTTTTAAATCCCTTCAAGTAACTACATAAAAATTATTAACCATGAAAAAGTTCCTTTTAACCCTAGCCCTCCCAGCTCTTACTTTCTTCCTGACCCAGTGCTCTTCAGACAGTACGGATGAAGAAATGCAGGACCCTGCAGTTGTCGCCCAGGCGGTTACAGACCTGGCGGTATCCGGTACATGGGTGGTCAGCAGCTATATTGACTCCGGAACCGATGAGACCGACGATTATAATGGATATACCTTCACCTTCAATGCAGACGGAAGCCTGGTTGCAGATAACGGGAGCAGTACGGTAACCGGTACCTGGTCTGTGACCGTTGACGACAGTTCTGACGATGACGACTATGACAGTATGGACGATGTGGATTTCAATATTTTCTTCGCTGCCCCTCCGATCTTTGAGGAATTGACAGATGACTGGGACATTGTTTCTAGATCATCGACCAGAATTGAACTCATTGATATCAGTGGGGGAGACGGTAGTACGGATACCCTGGTGTTTGAGAAGAACTAACTACGCTATGGATTGGAAATTGTTCGGACCTCTTCTTTAACATCCCCATGAATTAAAGATGACGGTCAATTGAAACTGTCCCTTTTTATGGGACAGTTTTTTTTATGAAAGATACCTAAACTCCCGTTCTGGCCTCAGCACAGGGCGTAGTATGCAATTTTAAATATTTTTCTGCGTTAGAGATCATAATATAATTGTCCCATTTTCAGTCGGTTCTGTAAAAAAAACGAAATTTTTCAGGAGTTCTTTAAACGGAGTTGTTCTATATACAAAAGGAGGTCAAAGAGTGCGGCCCCGCCCCAAAAATAAATGATAACCTATTAATGCTTTCATCATGAAAATTCTAAAACATGTATTCTTATCAGTATTGGCCATAGGTCTGGCCAGTTGCTCAGCCGAGAGTGACGAAGGAAAAATCCAGTTGAGGTTCGAAGGAGTTCGCTCTTCCTCTGCTTCAGGCAAAGCCGCAACCTCGGCCAGTAAAGGCAACGAGAATGTGGTCTTTACCGATTTTAAGATCTCCATCCGGGATGTGGTCTTCAAGAACGACGACGATCCGAACAGCAACCTGGATACTGACGAAATCCAATTCAGAGGACCCTACCAGGTCGATTTGCTCGATGGGTCTGACGCCCTGACTCAAACGATCGGTACCGTTGTAGTTCCCGATGGCCTTTACAAGGAACTGAGGTTTAAATTCCACAAGGATGAGGATCTCCCTGCCACAGATGATCTTTTTGACAAATCCATCTTTATTGAAGGGACCATAGACGGGACTCCTTTTGTATTCTGGCATGATACCAGTGAGAATCTGGATGTGGGAAGAAGCACGGGCGTTCAGGTCGTTGACGGTGTTGTCAGTTTTACGGTGACTTTTGATATCGACCAGTTCCTGAGCTCTTTTAACGAAATCGACCTGAGTCTGGCGACAGACAATAACCAGGACGGGATCATCGAGATCTTTCCCAACGACGAGGACGGAAACAGGGATATCGCCGACAGTCTGAAAGAGAATATAAAAGCTACAGCAGATATCATAGACAACTAAGGAGTCTGTAAATAAATTAAAAAGTCCTGAGGTATCACCCAGGACTTTTTTTATACGTCATTATTGCCTTAAAGTCTTCTGAAACGGATCCTGTCGCCTTCCTGCAGCCCCCAGGCCTCACTCAACCCGGCATTCACCTCCAGGACATACATCACCGGCTGGGTCGAAGGCAAACTCTGTTCTTGCAAGGGTTGGGCATCCTTTATGATGCTGGTGACAACCGAGTCCCGGTCGATAAAGATGATGTCTAACGGAAATCGGGTATTCTTCATATAGAAACTGTGGTAAGCCTCTTCCGGGAAAACAAACAGCATACCCTGCTCTTTTTCCATCCCATCCCGGTACATGAGTCCGGTTTGGGTCTCGTATTCCCCCTCGGCGATCTCAATGTCGAGTCGGGCGATCAGGGAATCCGATGCACCTCTGAGCAGGGACAGGGTCCCTTCCTTGGAAAAGGTAACAGGGGCTGTGGTTACTATCTTTTTGGGTTCGTCCTTACATCCTGTTATCAGGAAAAGGCCACAAAGGAAGACCCAATACGCCCGGTGTAAAGCTCTTAGCTTGTACATCTATTATGCTTTTGTAGGTTTGAACATAAAATAGAAGCCTACCAGGATAAAGGGGAGGCTGAGCCACTGGCCAGTAGACAGGAGCCCGAGGGTCTCCTCAAAACCGCCCTGGCTTTTCTTTACGAATTCCACAAAGAAACGGATGGTCCACAACAAGACCAGGAAAAGGCCGAACAAATATCCCGGCTTATCCTTCTTAGCCGTCTTCCAATAGAGGTAATACAAGAGGAGAAAGACAAAGATATAACTGATCCCCTCGTAGAGCTGAGCAGGATGCCGGTAGGGAATGGCTTCCAGGTATTCCGAGAACTGGGGGTTGTTCTCCAGTGCCTTGTAAGCGGCATCTGCTGTTTTTTCCTTGGTGATGCGCAAGGCGTTGGAAGCAGGCATATCATCACTGTCCCTCACGAATTTCGTGGCGAACAGGAAAGATTTTTCTACGATCTTCCCATTGATCTCAGAGTTGAAAAAGTTCCCCAGCCTGACGCAGAATGCCCCTATGGATACCGGGATCACGACACGGTCCAGGATCCAGAGCATCTTAAAGCCCTTGTGCTTTCGAACGTAGAGGTACATGCCTATGATAATTCCGATGGCGGCTCCGTGACTCGCCAGTCCTGTAAAACCGGTGAACTCATACCCGCTGATTATCCCGAACAGACTGCCACCTGCACGTTCGCGGATGGGGAGGAGTATCTCTAGCAGGTGCTGGGAATAATAGGGCCAGTCATAAAAGAACACATGGCCGAGCCGGGCACCCAGCATGGTGGCGATCACGGTATAGATAAAGAGGGAATCCAATTCCTGTACTGTTTTCTTCTCATTGAGGAAGATGCGTTTCATGATGAACCAGCCCAGGGCAAAGGCGATGATCCACAACAGGTTGTAGTACTTGATCTGCAGGAAGCCGATCCTGAACAGCGTATCGGCCGGATTCCAGATAAAACCTAAAAAATTCATGAAGTCATTTTAGGGGTCTAAGATACACAAATACCCAGAGAGGTAAAGGATTTAGAGGGCTACTCTGAGATTTCTTTACAACCCGGGACCACAGCAGGCTAGGGCACAGGGTCATAGCCGCTACCACCCCAGGGATGGCAACTGAAGATGCGCTTTAAAGAAAGCCATCCTCCCCTGAACAATCCGTGTTTCCTCAGGGCTTCCAGGGTGTAATGGGAGCAGGTGGGCGTATATCGACAACTGGACGGCAGGTAAGGTGAGATCAGCAGCTGGTAGCCTCTGACAAGAAAGACAAAGGGGGCGATGAGGATCTTCTTCATGAGATGCTGAAGGTAGTGCCTTCCTTCCCGTCCATGAGCTGTATACCCATGGCTGCGAGCTCATCCCGGATCTTGTCTGAGGTGGCAAAGTCCTTGCTCGCCCTGGCCTCATTCCTCATCTGGATCAGAAGGGAGACCACCCCGCTCAATTTCTCCGAAATGGCACTGTCCTGGGTTTGTGATTCGAGTCCGAGAACATCAAAAACAAAATCGTTCATGGTCTGCTTCAGGACAGACAGGTCTTCATCCGTAAGGGTGGATTTACCTTCCCTTATCTGGTTGATGTACTTGACTCCTTCAAAGAGTACTGCGATCAGGACAGGAGAGTTAAAGTCATCATTCATGGCGTCATAGCAACGCTTTCTCCAGTCCTGTATGTCCATATCGGAGGACTTACCGGCTACCAGGCTGTCCATGAGCCCCATGGCGTCCATAAGCCGTTGATATCCTTTTTCGGAGGCCAAAAGGGCTTCATCGCTCAGATCGAGGATGCTGGTATAATGGGCCTGCATCATGAAAAATCTTACTACAGCAGGGGAAAAAGCCTTGCTCAGATGGTCGTTTTCCCCTGAGAAGATCTCATTGGGCAGGATGTTATTTCCCGTAGACTTGGCCATTTTCTTCCCGTTCATGGTCAGCATGTTGGCATGTAGCCAGTATTTTACCGGAGACTGTCCTGTGGATGCCTCGGACTGGGCGATCTCGCATTCGTGGTGAGGGAATTTCAGGTCCATCCCCCCTCCGTGAATATCAAAGGTCTCCCCTAAGTATTTCGTGCTCATGGCGGTGCACTCCAGGTGCCAGCCCGGAAATCCGTCGCCCCAGGGGGAAGGCCACCTCATAATATGCTGGGGCTCTGCCTTTTTCCAAAGGGCAAAATCCTGAGGGTTACGCTTTTCATCCTGGGCTGTCAGTTCCCTTGTGTTACTGATCATATCTTCCAGTTTGCGGCCGCTCAGCTTCCCGTATTCATGAGTTTTGTTGAATTTGAGGACGTCGAAATAAACAGACCCGTTAGTCTCGTAGGCGTATCCCTTTTCCAGGATCTCCTTGATGATCTCGATCTGCTCGATGATATGTCCGGTCGCCGTGGGTTCAATACTGGGAGGCAAGAGGTTGAATTTCTGCAGAATGTTGTGAAAATCGACCGTATAGCGCTGCACGACTTCCATGGGTTCTATCTGCTCCAGCCGCGCTTTTTTTGCGATCTTATCCTCCCCTTCTCCGGCATCGTCATCCTCCAAATGGCCTGCATCCGTGATATTTCGCACATATCTCACCTTGTATTCCAGGTGTTTCAGATAGCGGAAGATCATGTCGAAGGACATAAAGGTGCGGCAGTTGCCGAGATGCACATTGCTGTAGACCGTCGGGCCACAGACATACATGCCCACATGGCCTTCATTGATGGGCTCAAAGACCTCTTTCTGGCCGGTAAGGGAATTGTAGATTTTCAGTTGCTGATCTCGGTAAAGCGCCATGGGGATCCTCGAGGATTAAAAGGTAGTATCCATGTTGATATATTCCAAAAACTCCTTGCGGATGGCCTCTTCCTTGAATCGGCCACCGTACTCCGCGGTTACGGTACTGCTGTCCACATCCCGTATACCCCTCGAATTTACACAGAGGTGTTTGGCATCTATCACGCAGGCTACATCTTCCGTGCCCAGTACTTTTTGAAGTTCGCGTACGATCTGTATGTTCATCCTCTCCTGTACCTGGGGCCTTTTCGCAAAATAGTCCACGATCCGGTTCATTTTGGACAGGCCCACTACGGTCCCGGCAGAGATATAGGCGATATGAGCTTTCCCCACAATGGGAAGCATGTGGTGTTCGCAGGTGGAATAGACCGTAATATTCTTCTCCACCAGCATTTCCCCGTACTTGTATTTGTTCTTGAAGGTGGAGGACTTAGGCTTCCTGTCAGGGTGGAGTCCGCTAAAAATCTCTTCCACATACATCTTGGCCACACGCTTTGGAGTGCCTTTCAGGCTGTCGTCATCCAGGTCGAGCCCAAGGGTGAGCATCACGTCTCTCACACTCTGCTCAATGCGTT
>NZ_JBFGBM010000159.1:0-6531 GCF_041567615.1 Muriicola sp. | reverse complement strand
ATATCAAATTCAGGCTCGCCTTCATCCCGGTTCGCTCTCCTCTCCTCGACAAAGTGCATGATATCAAAAGCGGCCTGTACCATTTTCAGGGCGTGGTCCCCCAGGGGTTCAGGCAGTCCTCCGGCGCACATATAGGAATCCCCTATGGTCTTGATCTTTTCGAGACCGTAACGCTCCACGATGTCGTCAAAGGCTGTGAAATAGGTGCCTATGGTATTCACGAGCAGTTCAGGATCCGTTCGTTCCGAGTGTTTGGTAAAGGAGAGAAAGTCTGTGAAAAGCACGGTGACAGATTCCAGTTTGTCCGCTTTTACAGCCCCAAATTTTTTCAATTCATCTGCTGTTTTTTCCGGGAGGATGTTCAAAAGCAATTTATCAGACCGGTCCCTTTCCAGTTCGATGATGGCATTGGTCCTCCTGATAAACCGATTTCTCCGGATCAGGCTTATGGCGAAGAGTATGATCAGAAATAGGGCAATGGCTGTGGCGATCACAATAATCTTTTGAGTCTTTCGCCTTTGATCCAGAAGTTCGATCTGCATTTTGGATCTGTCTAACTCGTTGTTCATAACTTCCTGAACGGCCGCGACGTTTTGTACGCTATCCCTGAAAGAGATATGATTCCGGTAGTATTTCAGGGCTGCAGCCGGGTACCCGGTCTTTTCATAAAGTTCAGAGAGCTTGAGATAGGCCTCACTGATCTCGGCCTTGATCCCCAGCTTCTCAGCCAACCTCAAGGCCCTTAGGGAATAATCAAAGGCCGAATCCCAGTCATTCCGCTCTGCATAAATGTCGGACATGAAGGTGAGATAGGTGGTGATAGGCCTGTAGTTACCTATCTCTTCAAGGATGACTACGGCCTCACTGATATTCGCCTCAGCCGCATCATGCAACCCTTTCTGGGCATAGGCCAACCCTGTGTTTCCTTTATTATAGGCGATATACTCTGTATTTCCCAGTTCATTGAAGATCTTACCTGATTGCTCAAAGAGCACCAAAGCTGAATCCGGTTTCTGCCACCCCAAATACATATCACCCAGGTTTTCTATGGAAACAGCGTAAGCTTCCCGGTCTACATCTTTCAGGGTTTCAATGGCGTTAAAATAATACTCGATACTGTTCTTCCTGCTTCCCAGGCCATCGTAAACCCCTGCGATGGCAATATACATTTTAGCCATTTCCTTTCGATCTCCCAATTCATCGATCTTATCAACAGCCTTAAAATAGTAATCCAGGGATTTACTCAGGTCGCCTTTGGCTTCATATGCATTGCCCTTTTGGAGATATGCCTTATAGATTCCCCTGATGGAGTCGTATTCAAAGGCTTTCTGGAGGAGCAAATCGGAATACATTAGGGTCTCATCAGGATCTGGATTTTTGGCAGCGATCTCCTCAAGGAGGCCAATAAGATCCTCTGGTTCGTAATTCTCAGTTTCGTAAATAATTATAAGACTGTCCGAGATGCGTTTGTTTTGAGCGTTAACGTTCAATCCCAACAAAAACATCCAGCACAACGCAAGGCATGTCTTGAATAAATGATCAGAACATGAACGGAATTGCACCATGGGTGTCGCGTTTTTGAAAGCTTAATCAATTGATGATCCGAATACAGGAACGGGTAACGTGATCCTGGTCCGAATGCCCAATCCGAAAGACCAGATCGTACATATAATCTTCCTCCCCGCCCCTTATGACGGTGGCCTGCATCTCTTCACCTCCGGGAATAAGATTTCTGCTGAAGATCCTGGGACCTTTAACGTACCTCACATGCCGGATCTTAACGGGGACATCGCGGTCTGATAAGGAGACTGCCTCCCAGTGAATGTGATCACCTACGCTGGCCAGGACGGTAAATGCCCCTCCTTTACCCGTATTCAATACTCGGGAGTTGTCTCCCACCGCCCAGCTAAGCGCTTTTTCTGGAGTAAAATTCTTTGTATCTATTCTTAGCGTGATATGATGTACCTCCTGTGCGGTTATGGGATTCCACAGGAGACATATGACCAATAATATATACACTCTGGGTGGCATAGGTGGCAATTGACAATTTTGAAAAAGCTCTCGGAGTTCTTAAAACCCCGAATCTAGGTATCCTTTCCTGCCCTGGTCTAATTGACCTGTATCTTCGGATCGATCATTTGAATCCCTTCCTTATTCTTTACTTTGAACTTGATCTTGTATACATAATCATTATTTAGAGCAGTTTTCCTTTTAACTTTCACCTTGACTTTTTCTTTGCCCTTGTCATCTATCCCGGGGATGCTGTCCTTGTCAAAAATATTGGTCCCTCCTTTATAGATGATCTTTTTTATATCTACATCGCCTCCATCAGAGGTGACTCCCTCCCATTCTATCTCCGTTCCGTCCTTAACCAGGATTGTGAAATTTTTCGGATTTCCATCATCGAATATCACTACGGATGAAGGAGTGGCCGAAAGAGTACAGCCTGGTGGGTCTGCCAGCTGCTCTCCTAATTGGGAGGTATTAACGGTAAGGGTAACTATAACAGGATCTTTTTCCTTTTTACAGGTGGTGAAGACTAACAAACACAAAAGGATGAAAAATGTACGAGTGGAGTGATTGAAGGTTTTCATAGAGTTGGTTTTAGGTTGGTTAAACAAAAATATATATGCCCACTTAATCACTATACAAGATAGTGAATTATCCTGATAGTCAGGGCTCAACAGTTTTATATGAGGTTTGAAAAAAGTTATGTTACATCAAAAAAGAGCGCCTTGAGGACGCTCTTTTTCGGGTTGGTCAGTTGGTTATCGTTATAAGTTATCGATGAACGCTCACAAAGAAATCGGTTCCCGTAACGCAAATGGCCTTAGTTAGGACGAAGTTGCGTAAATATTGTCCGAACGGCATGCATTTCTTACCGAGCCGAGGGGGGTCTCAGGGGTATTAGTGAATATAGCTTCCGGCATTGATATCTATGGTAGTACCCGTAGCGTGATCCATGGCCCCGCTGGCCATAAACCCCACCAGGGGGGCAATGTCCGTAGCCTCGGTCAATTCGTTGAGGGAGAGCTCTTCCAGGACACGGGCCTCGCCATACTCCCCGATGAACTGTTCCGCCATGGCGGTGCGAGTAAACCCGGGGGCCACAACAAAGGCTTTGATATTGTATTTCCCAAAGGACCTCGCCACACTTCGGGCCAGGGAAGTGAGTCCGCCTTTAGAGGCTGCATAGGCCAGGTACTCCTCTGTTTCCCCCCTGAAGGCTGCCCGGCTTCCGATATATATGATCCTGCCTTCTTTCTTTTCCATAAAGTAGTCCAGGGCTAACTTGGTCAGTAAGCCCACTGAGTCCAGATTTACCGCCAGGGTCTGTTTCCATACGCGAAACCATTCTTTCACTTCCATGTCCATGGGATGTGGGATAAACACCCCTGCGTTGAGCACCAGAGTGTCTATGGAACCCATAGTATCCAGGGCTGCGCTAAAGAGTCCCGGAACTTCTTCGCTTTTAGACAGGTCGGCTTTTAAGGTACTCACCTGCTTTTCACCGTATCGGGAAGCCAGGGAGTGGGCGGCCGACTCTCCCGAATAGAAGTGTACGCCCACCCGGGCCTTGTGCTGCAGCAGATGGTCGGCAATGGCAAAACCGATGCCCTTGGAGGCCCCTGTAACTAAAATATGCTGTCCCTGTAATTTCATATCTGAGGGTTTGATTTGTGTGGATTATCAAAGAAAAGTAATCATTATTTGCCATATTTCACCCATGCCTTTTCTTATCAGGGCTCAATCAACATCAAACAAAAATGCGGGCCCATGGGACCCGCATTCTCGATCAAAAATATTTTGTTTTGGTTACTCGGAGGGCAGCAACTCAAAGTTGGCCGTAGTTCTGTTCCCAGCGTCGATCAGAACTCCTTCCAGCGCTTGTGAATCATAGCCTTCAATTTCTACGCTTATATCGTACATACCGGCCTCAAGCCCCATGACAACGTAGCCTCCGGTCTCATCCGAAAAGGTCGAAGTCACTTCTTCCCCGGCCTGAAAGACAGTGATCTGGGCTCCGTCAAGAGGCAGGACCTCAGTTTCCCCCTGAGTAGTGATCATTCCCTGTAAGGTTCCCGAGGTGGTGAGATTGCTTACCTTGATCACGGGTTTAAAGTTAAAACCGTTGAAGTTTGCCGTACCTATCTTACCCCTTGGAACAAAGGATTTACACACATCGAAGTCGAACAACAGGTCTGCAGATAAACCCCCGGTTACCACCAGTGGAGGGTCGATGAAGATCTTGACTCCTGACGATTCTCCGCTTGGAAATTTCAGGTCGAACGTCGTGCCGTCTTCGTCATCCAGAACAATGCTGGCATCTTTTACATACACGCGGAACAGGTCATAGACTCCTGCCGGAATATCCATATCTACAAGGGTTTCTGTAACCCCGTTCGTAAGGTTGAGCAGGTTGACCGTAATCTCTTCGTCCATCAGGACGACAAAGGACGACTGAGAATCGTCATCCATTCCGGAATTTTCCTCCCCTTCTCCATCGTAATCCTCATCATCTCCATGATAACGGGCTTCGATCTTGAAAATGGTCACATTCGCCTCCGCCACCATGTCGTGGGGAAAAGGGGCATCTGTCAGCTGTATGGACAGGGATCCCATTTCAGGGGAGCTTGACTCAGACTTGGAGCAACTTGTCAGGATCAACACCCCCAGAATAAAAGCATAAATAAAGTTAGTTTTCATAATTATCCTGTTTTAAAAGGACCCCTAAACTATTGTATCTTAAACGGATACCATAATAATTCGAAGACTTTTCGATGAATGGTATCTTTCCTGATCCCCATAAAAAAAGGGCCCGAAGGCCCATAATTAGCACGTCGGTCCGCATCCTTTCAGACCAAACTTGCGTTCAGGTTGATCTTAGCCTTTAATAACTGGGAGATCGGACAGGTCTCTTTGGCCTGCCTGGCAACCTCTGCAAACTGGTCTTTCCCAATCCCGGGGACCTTCCCTTTGAGGTCGAGTGTTATTTCTGTGACATTTCCGTCTTCGAAGAGAACGGTCGAATCAACATTCAATTCATCAGGGGTAAAGCCGGCATCTCCCAGCAGAAAGCTCAATTTCATGGCAAAACATCCTGCATGAGCCGCTCCCACGAGCTCCTCAGGATTGGTGCCTACCCCATTTTCAAATCGGGTACTGAAGGAATATTGGGTCTTGTTCAATACCGTGCTGGCGGTGGTGAGTTGTCCCTTGCCATCTTTGCCGCCTCCAAACCATTGCGCGTTCGCTTTTCTAGTAAATTTCATCTTATCTTGTTGTTTTTAAATTATATATAAACTATTTATTAAATGTTTCATTTAATAGTTCCTTCAATTGCTGCCATGATTCTTCGTCTGCTTTTTCCTGATAGGCCAGTGGCAGATTGAACTTTTGGCCCAGAGAATCCGCATCCTTGCTGGTAAATGCATGCTGGGCTCCTTCGTAGGCAATGTATTCATAATCGGCCCCGGAAGCGTCCATTGCTTCTTTAAAGGCCGCGATGGATTCCTCAGAGACAAACGGGTCTGCCGCCCCATTGCAAACCAGAACCCTGGCCTTGATACCCTCGTTGGGCATGACGGGCAGTTGCACTCCGCTGTGAAAAGCAGCTACCGCATCGAGGTCTTTCCCGGCATTGGCCATCGTCAGGACCACACTGCCGCCAAAACAATAGCCTATGGCAGCAATTTTTGTTGAATCTACAGTCGACTGGGATTTCAGGAGTTCCAGGGCAGCGTCAAACCGGGCTGTGGCTGCACCTATGTTTCTCATGACCATCCCGGAGAATTTACCGGCATCATCAGGATGCAGGGCCTGTTTTCCGTCACCGTACATGTCTACAGCCAGGGCTGTATAACCCAATTCTGCCAGCATTCGCGCGCGTTCACGTGTGTATTCATTGTGGCCCCACCACTCGTGCACGACCAGAATACCCGGCCTTTTGCCTGAGAAGGCCTTATCATGGACGAGATATCCCTTCATGGAAGTAGAATCCGTTGAATAGGTCACTTCTTCCCCAGTGAGGGTTGATTCCTGGGGCATCTTTTCATCTGCAGCATTTTCCTTATTTCCGGATTTACAGGCGAGGACGAGAATCGCAAATAGAATGCCAGTAATTGACGTGAATTTTCTCATGTTCTCAGGATTGAAGTTCTACGAAAATACAAAGAAGGAGGCGATTCTTTTGCGTCTTTTACTCTATAATACAGGCCTCATGAGCGTTTGAGATCCCAGTTTTAATATTGTTTAACTATTTAAGGATAAATTTAAACATTATTTAATAACTCCTTCCTGCCTCAATCAGTATATTCCCTATGAATCTAAAACTATTTCAATGAAAGTATGTAACGTATTATTCCTGACAGGGTTGTTTTTGATCTCCTGTGGGGAAGCAAAAAAAGACAAAAATTCCGAAGAGGTTAGCGGAACCGAGATGACAGAAAATATCAACGTTAAAAAAACACCTGCCGTTCCCGAAACCATTGTTGGGGTTGCGAGCGGAAATGAGAATTTCAGCACCCTGGT
>NZ_JBFGBM010000158.1:0-6575 GCF_041567615.1 Muriicola sp. | reverse complement strand
GGTGGAAGGCGAAGCTGAAGAAAAATTTGAATGGAATATCGCACTATCGGGCGACTCTGTAGAATTCCTGGAGATCGATACAGAGGGGGTCTACAGCCTTGGCATTACACTTTGGGGTACTCCCGAGGAGACTGCTGATACTATTTTCTTCGCAGATGGGTTATGGGCCCTGGACATTGACCCCAGCCTGGAAAATGCCCAGTTTATGGTTTTTCAGGATTTTCAAAACAAGAATGACGAAGACTGGTTTATTGAACGTGGCGTCCGGATAAGCGGACAGATGAATGAAAAATATGTCTGGTACCGCGCATTGAATAATACCTTTAAAGCTGTAGAACTTTCCTCTTTCAAGTCCATGATTTTTGAAACACAGTTCGGTCATGCCCAGGAGATGGAAGTAGTCCTCGCCCAACCAGGCCTGGCCTGGGAGGAACAGCTAAGAACAAAGATTTTCGCTACTCCGGGGCAACAGACCCATACTCTGGCGCTGGACGCATTTGAAGGGAATACGGAATTGCTGAATGCCATACACATGGTCGTTTTCGTCCTGGAAAACACAACGCAATGCCCCAGGGATATCAATTTGGAACTGCGGAAAATGAGGTTTTCGCGTCAATTTCGGGATCGGGATATGCAGAACACTTTTGAAGGAGGCCCGGAAGCATCCCTGCGTATCTTTCCCAATCCGCTTGCCCCCCAATCCGAAATCGGATTCTTTAGTTCCCGTGCAGGCAAAGCCAGCTGGAAGTTGACCAACAGTGTTGGAAAGGAAATTCGGGCTGGGGAGTTGGAGGCGATTCAGGGAAACAATCAACAACCCTTTTATCCTCAAAAGCTATCTTCCGGGGTGTATTATCTCGAACTTCAACTGCCTGATGCGGATAAACTACAAACGGCAGTTCTCGTGCGCTGATACCTATTAGGGCTTTTGCAAGCGGGATTTGAACCCGGATGTCATAAATTCTCTTGTCTCCCCATTATCATCGAGGTAAATGATGTAGCAATCCATTCCTGACAAACCGGTTACCAGTTTTTGAGAATCCTCGAGGTCCATCGCCATAAAAGCAGTCGCATAAGCATCTGCTTCTGCACAGGTGGGTGCGATTACACTGGCAGCCAGAACATGGGAATTTTTTGTAAAGCCTGTCGTAGGATCTATGGTGTGGACATATTTCTCTCCTGTAATGGAATCTATCCGGAATTTCCGGTAATTACCCGAAGAAGCCAGGGCTTCATTCTCCAGGAAGAGGGTGGTCTTGAGTCGACGTCCTACCTCCACCTGTGGGTCATCAATACCCACTACCCACCGTTGCCCTTTGACCTTATTGGTCCCCCTGACCACGATCTCCCCTCCTACTTCCACCAGATAGTTTTCAACACCTCGCTCGTCCAGCATTACGGCCAGCCTGTCTATGGCATACCCTTTGGCGATCGCATTAAAATCGAGCTGCATCTCCGGATAGGCCTTCCGGATACGATTGTCCTTCGTCAGACTGATCTTGTCTAACCCTACATAATTCTTGAGTTGTGCGATGTGCACACTGTCCGTGAGTCCGACCGCACCTGGACCGAAGCCCCATGCATTGACCAGGATTCCCACGGTAGGGTCAAAATATCCTTGGGTCTTGTCATAGACCTCCCGACTCAGTTCGAGGACCTCCCTGAACATGGCATCGACCACTACCGTTGTATCCCCGCTGTTGATCCTGGAGATATCCGATTCTGGGATATAGGTAGACATGGACCGGTTGACGACCCTGAAAACGGAATCTATTTCCTGTTGCAGATCCAGGGAATCCTGTGTGAGGTATATTATGGAATAAGTCGTCCCCAGGGCTTCACCCAGGGCCGTATTCCTCTTCAATTCCCCCTTCGAAGCACAGGAAAGGACGAGTCCGCCCAACAGTAAAACAGTTGCGTATTTTACCAGCTTAAATTTCGACCAGCCCTTCATAATGTACCAGATATTCTTGGTTGAGCAGGACCGGTTTATTCCGGTCTGCGGCATTGGATATTCCGACCCCGGCGTAAAAGGTCCTCGCCTCGAATTTCAGGGCGTGTTCCTTAACCTTGGCCATCAGGACCTCATCGTATTTTGTGGGATCCTCCGGATAGGGAATGTTCCTGACCACGATGAAGTGGAGTTCCCTGTCCTTCAGGCATACGAACTGAGGGTTCTTTTTCAATTTGCTGTTGACCCCCATGAATTCGAATCCATCGGCCTCGAGCTCTTTCCCGACGATGTTCATCGCCAGGTTGTGCAATTCTTGTTCCGTGAGTTCCTTCATTTTTCAGGGATAAAAAAACCGATACTCAGGAATATCGGTTTTTCAGGTTACTTACTTGACTGTTATCCGCCGAAATCGTCGAAGCGGATGTTCTCGTCTGGGATTCCAAAATCTTCTCCCATCTTCTGCACCGCCTTGTTCATCAGGGGCGGCCCGCAGAAGTAGAGTTCGATATCCTCGGGCGCTTCGTGTTTGCTGAGATAGTTGTCTATCACGCAATTGTGGATGAATCCTACAAACCCGTCACCCGGACTGTCCAGATCCTCTTTCACCTTCCAGTTGTCTTCCTCCAGAGGCTCAGAGAGAGCCATATAGAATTTGAAGTTCGGGAATTCCTTCTCCAGTTTCTTAAAGTGGTCTATGTAAAACAGCTCCCTCTTGGAACGTCCTCCGTACCAGTAGGTGACCTTCCTGTTGGTCTTCAAAGTCTTAAACAGGTGGTAGAGGTGGGACCGCATCGGGGCCATACCGGCACCACCGCCTACGTAGAGCATTTCAGCGTCGGATTCGTTGATAAAGAACTCTCCGTAAGGACCGGAAATCGTAACCTTATCCCCTTTCTTCTTAGAGAAGATATAGGAAGAGGCAATTCCGGGGTTCACATCCATCCATCCATTCTTCGACCTGTCCCATGGGGGAGTTGCGATACGGACATTGAGCATGATCTCCCTTCCTTCGGCAGGATAAGAAGCCATGGAATAGGCCCTTTCAACCACTTCAGTATTCTTCATGACCAGGGGCCAGAGGTTGAATTTGTCCCACTCGGTCTTAAACTTATCAGGAGTTTCGTGCTCCTCAGGGTGTGCCGTGATATCGATATCAGAATATTTGACTTCGCAGGGCGGGATCTCGATCTGGATGTAGCCCCCGGCCTTGTAGTTCATATCCTCGGGTATCTCAACGACGAACTCTTTGATGAAGGAGGCCACATTGTAGTTTCTCACTACGGTACCCTCCCATTTCTTGATCCCGAATACCTCTTCGGGAATAGTGATGTTCATGTCTTGCTTCACCTTCACCTGGCAGGCAAGCCTGGCTCCTTCATTGAGCTCTTTCTTAGAGAAATGAGGGGTTTCCGTAGGCAGGGCTTCTCCCCCGCCTGAGAGTACATGGCACTCGCACTGGATGCACGTACCTCCTCCCCCACAGGCAGAGGGCAGGAAAATCTTCTGGTTCCCCAGGGTAGAGAGGAGTGAACTCCCCGATGCTACCTGAACCTGTTTCTCCCCGTTGATAGTAATGGTCACGGGACCTGAAGGTGATAACTTCTCCTTGGTAAATAGCAAGAGTGCTACCAGTAAAAGCAGCAGGATCATAAAGGCGATTACCGTGATCAGGATGGTACCAAGCGTACTTGTGGCTAAAATCATGCTTATTCTTTTTCTATAGCGTTAAAGGACACAACATTCTGTTCCGCATCCTCTTCCAAATTCATTTTTTCTTCTTCGGTCTTCTCTTGAACTGCGGTCTCTTCAGGAACCGGAGCAGCTTCATCCCCTCCGGTCAGCATACCTCCGAAGCTCATGAAACCTATGGCCATGAGTCCGGTTATGATAAAAGTGATCCCAAGTCCCCTCAGTGGTGGTGGGACATTGGAATAACGGATCTTTTCCCGTATGGCTGCGATGGCGAGGATGGCCAGGAACCAACCTATTCCCGAGCTCAAACCATAGTTGAAGGCGAGGCCCAGGGAAGGGATCTCACGCGCCTGCATAAAGAGGGATCCTCCGAGGATCGCACAGTTCACAGCGATCAGCGGGAGAAAGATACCCAGGGAGTTGTACAGAGCGGGTGAAAATTTCTCTACGACGATCTCCACCAGCTGTACCATGGTGGCAATGGTGGCGATAAACAGGATGAACGAAAGGAAACTCAGGTTGTAGTCTGCGTATTCCGGTCCGAGCCATGACAACGCCCCATCCCTGAGCAGGTATTGATCCAGCAGCCAGTTCAGAGGGACGGTTACAGCCAGTACAAAGATAACGGCTGCCCCAAGCCCTACGGCAGTGGATACCTTCTTGGATACCGCCAGGTAGGAACACATCCCCAGGAAGGTGGCGAAGACCATGTTGTCTATAAAGATCGACTTAAAAAATAATTCTGTATGTTCTAACATAATTCTCTTGTAAGGGGTGCATTAATTTTCTTCAATCAAAGCAGGGTTGCGGGAGCGCTGTACCCAGATCAGGATCCCGACCACGATCAGGGCCATGGGCGACAGGAGCATAAACCCGTTGTTTTCATATCCTATGGCGTATAATCCTGTCTTCTCTATGGGGTTACCCAGTACAGGGAAGCCCAATAAGGTCCCTGAACCCAGGAGTTCACGGAAAAAACCGACGATGATCAGGATGACTCCGTACCCTGCCGCATTTCCGATCCCGTCAAGGAAAGAACGCCAAACACCGTTACCCAGGGCAAAGGCTTCAAAGCGGCCCATGATGATACAGTTGGTGATGATCAGTCCCACGAAAACCGCCAGCGTCTTGCTCAACTCATAGGCAAAGGCCTTGAGTACCTGGTCTACGATGATCACCAGCGTAGCTACTACGACCAGCTGTACGATGATCCGGATCTTTGAAGGGATGATATTCCTCATCAGGGAGATCACGACATTACCCAAGCCCAGCACGAAGAGTACGGACAGGGCCATCACGATGGAGGCCTTCAGTTCTGCAGTGATCGCAAGGGCAGAACAGATCCCAAGTACCTGAATGGTGATCGGGTTATTGTCTGCCAGGGGATCTAAGATCAGTTTGGAATCTTTTTTGGAAAGTATTGCCATGTTATCCTTGGTTTCTTAAGGTTTCAAAATAGTCCTTGTACAGGTTTACGGTCTTGGCGATCATTGCCGAGACTCCGTTTCCTGTGATGGTGGCTCCCGCCAGGGCATCCACCTCATTATCGTCCTTGATCTCATTGACGGGGTCGTTATTCCCCTTCACCACTTTGATCCCGGTATAGTTCGATCCGTTGAGGATACTCTCTCCGGTAAAGTCGTCCATAAAATAGCGCTGCTTGATGTTGGCTCCCAAACCGGGGGTTTCGGCCTTATGGTCAAAATAAACTCCCTGTACCACCATATTCCTGTCCAGTGCCATAAAGCCCCAGATGGCATCCCACAAGCCTTTTCCGTACATGGGGACTATGTAATAGGTCTGCCCGTCCTTATTACCGATGAACACCGGTAATTTTGGGGTGGCGCCATCTTTAAGTTTGTCGAGCTCTTTTTTGATATCGATCATATAGGCCTGATCGTCCTTGGTGATCTGATCACCTTCTATGATCAGTTGCTCAGTGATATAGGTGGAGAATTCCTGTTCGACTACATCGGTAGGAACGAAATTGACGCTTCCTTCTCCTTCGTTCTCATTGACCCCCATAGCGTACAGAATATTCTGCTGCTTTTCGAAGCGCTCGTTCTCCTTGATCTTCCCGCTTAAAGCAGAGGCGAGGTAGGCGAGAATACTTCCCACCACGATCACCATCAAACAGGCAAACAGAACCGTATAAATATTCTTTTCTTTATCCATCTGTTATATCGTTTCAACTTTGAGTTTAGCTTCTTCAGTGTCCTTAGGTAGTACAACCGCGTTTTTGAATCGCTTGAGGCGTTTATTTACATTGGCCCTTACCACATAATGGTCGATGGTCGGCGCAAATACGTTCATAAGGAGGATGGCCAGGAAGACGCCTTCTGGATAAGCGGGATTGAAGACCCGAATCATCACCGAGATAAATCCTATCAGAAAACCGTAGATCCATTTACCCCTGTTGGTCTGTGAACCGGTAACAGGGTCTGTGGCCATGTATACGATCCCGAAAGCGAGCCCGCCTACGATCAAATGCTTCCAGAAATCGAAGCTCATCAGGCCGTAGAATTTACTGGATTCTGTGATCCATCCTGCGTCCACTACCCCGTTAAAGATCAATCCCATCGCCAGGGCACCTGCCACGGCGCTGACCATGATCCTCCAGCTGGCGATCTTGGAGAAGATCAGAAAGAGTCCGCCCAATAGGATCAGGAAGGTCGAGGTTTCCCCAACGGAGCCGGGGATAAATCCAAAGAACATATCAGAAACGGTATAGGAAAATTCGTTCTGTCCGTTCTGAGCCAGATATCCCAGGATGGTCTCCCCTGAGATGGCGTCGGGAGTTCCCGCACGCTCCATTCCCTGGTAGACCCATACCTTGTCCCCACTCATCCAAGTAGGATAAGCGAAGAAGAGAAATGCCCTGATCGTGAGAGCTGGGTTCAGGATATTCATCCCTGTACCCCCAAAGACC
>NZ_JBFGBM010000157.1:0-6603 GCF_041567615.1 Muriicola sp. | reverse complement strand
TCCCCTGCAAATACCTGCTGCCCGACCATGCCATCATCAGTGAGATTCATGGCGAATTTTAGCATCTTGATGGAAATGGGCGATTTTTCCAGGATCTCCTGAGCCCATTGAAACGCGGTTGCCTCCAGTTCATCATGGGGTACTACGGCATTGACCATCCCCATTTCATAAGCTTGCTGGGCCGAATAGGTTCGTCCCAGGAAAAAGATCTCCCGTGCCTTCTTTTGCCCTACCATCTTGGCGAGGTAGGCAGAGCCGTAGCCGCCGTCAAAACTGGTGACATCCGCATCGGTCTGTTTGAACTTGGCGTGTTCCCTGCTCGCCAGGGTCATGTCGCATACCACGTGCAGGCTGTGTCCTCCCCCCACGGCCCAGCCGGGCACCACGGCGATCACCACCTTGGGCATAAACCTGATCAGTCTTTGCACTTCCAAAATATTCAACCTGTGGTAACCATCTTCTCCTACATATCCCTTATGCCCCCTGGCCTTCTGATCACCTCCACTGCAAAAAGAATACACCCCATCGCGGGAAGAAGGCCCTTCTGCAGACAACAAAACCACCCCGATGGAGGTATCTTCCTGCGCATCGTAAAATGCTTCGTACAGCTCTTTTGTGGTCTTTGGCCTGAAGGCATTGCGTACGTCGGGCCTGTTAAAGGCAATTCTGGCAACTCCCCCACATTTCTTATAGGTAATGTCTTCAAACTCCTTTGCCGTCTTCCATGTAGCGACTGAATCCATGATATCTGTTTTAGTCCGTAAAGATAAGCCATACATCCGCGCTTCACAACGCCGGGAACCCAAGGGTTTAATCCTTTTTCTTTTTTGCAACAGCCTCCTTCAGGCCAATCCATTTAGAGAGATAGCGGGTACTGGCCATGGTATGGTGCAGCAAGATGGAACCTATCAGATTATCCTCTCTGTGTTTTTCGAGGTTATGGAAAAGAAAATCGACTTTGGATGAAAATGACTTTTGAAAACCCTCTTTTGAGAAGTCTTTCCTGAGAACGGAAACTCCCTTTTTTTGCAGATCCTTCCATAGTCCCTCATCTGTGTACAGGGATACGGCAATGGATGCGAACGCTTCAGGGTCATCGCCGAGGAAACTACTCATACCTGCCAAGGCAGTACCTTCCGCGCCCATAGAAGTCATGGCGGAAGGAGTCCCGCATCGAATGGCTTCGAATAACTTTCCCTTGAGTCCGGCCCCGAATCTCAGAGGCAACAGACTAACCCGGGCTGCGTTGAGTACTTCGGAAACATCAGGCACCCAACCTTTGACATAGAATTGTTGCTTTGAATCTGTTAAGGCAGTGATCTCTTTGGACAAATGTGCCCCGAAGACATATACACCCGCATGAGGGAGTTCTTTTCTGATCTCGGGCCAGATCTCCCGCTTTAAATAATGTACCGCATCGGTATTGGGGGAATGACGTCCATTGCCGACAAAAATGAAATCCTTTCTCTCTGAGAATTTCTTCATCTTGGCCTTTGGGATAAAATCTGACTCCGCGAAGAGAAAAGGAAGGTAAAACAACCGGTTGGTCAGGGAAGGGATTTGAGATTCCAGAAAGTCCATTTCGAACCTGGAAATGATCAGGGAGAGATCGGATCGGAAAATAGAAGCCAGTTCCCTTTTTGTGATGTCCAGATTTCGCCACACGGTCGGGTCGAAAGAACGACCCTCCCGATGTGCCAGTTCCCTGGCATGTCTTAAGGAATGAAGGTCTTCCGTATCCAGGATTCGCAGGGCCCGGGGTAAGGTACGGGCTACCCGCCAGCCGAAGTACTCTTCCGTGAGAAAGCGGTCGAAGATCACCATGCCGGGGTTCAGGGACTTCAGAAAACGGTCAAAACTGTCGTGATTAAGTTTTACAGGAGTGAATTCCACCCCCGGCAAATCGGGATATCCTTCCGTTTCGGGAATGGCTGCTGCCGAACAAAAAGTGATGTGGAATCCTTGCGATCTCAGGAGGGAGATGAGCTGAACCATGCGGATACCGGCACCTGTGGCCTCCGGCTGTGGCCAGGACAGACCTATGATCAGGACCTTTGTACCTTTCTTTTCCACAATCACATCCTGGATGCGAACTTCTGGGAGATCTTTAGCCTGAGTTTGCGCTCGTAGTCTTCTTCGAGCCACTCCTTGTAGTTCTTGGTGTTGTTCATTATACAATAGGAGTACTGCTTCACCCTGTATTCTATCTCGTCCTTGAGTTGTTTGGCCAGGATCCTGGCCTCAAAAACGTCCTTGCTGTTCTCCACACATATCCTGGCGTGCTGTTCAATACTCTGCTCCAGCACGGTCTTAGACCTCAATCCCTTGGCAAAGATCTCTTTATAGGCAGCTTTTACGTCAAAATCAATATTTTCAGATTTGGAAAATTTCTCCCTGAGTTCCGGTGGCATCTCATAGACGAATTCCCGTTCTATATCCTCGTCATTCTTGATGTTTTCCAGGTAGAAATCAGGGAAATGGAAAATTTCCTGCCAGTCGATGGGGGCGTCCCACATCCCAAATCTCGCGATATTATTCCCCAGGTCGACCACCGTAAATTCATCCTTGTCCGGCAGTATTCTGGAACCACGCCCTATCATTTGAAAATACAGCGTCAGGGATCGTGTGGCCCTGTTGAGCATAATGGTTTCCACGGTGGGCTCATCGAATCCCGTAGTGAGGATACTCACCGAGGTAAGGATTGCATCCGGAGTTTTGGCGAACCACTCCAGGATCTCCTTCCTCTCAGAGGCCGTGTTCTTGTTGTCCAGGTGCCTGATGGGATATCCGGCTTTTTTAAAGGTCTCGTAGACATATCGGGAGGTGTTGATCCCGTTGTTGAAGATCAGCGTCTTGGTCCCTTTGGCGATCTCTTCATAGGCTCCCAGCAATTTCCCCAGCATATTCTGGTTCCCGTACAATTCGTCCGAGGACTTGACAGTATAGTCCCCGCTGATCCCTAATTTAAGGGATTTCAGGCTGACATCGTAGCTGTACATGTTCGCCTTGGCCAGGTACTTATTTTTGATCAGAGATTCAATAGACTGCCCGACGATCAGTTTTTTGTAATGATCTTTCATGGGCAACTTGATGTTCGAACTCAGGGGCGTAGCCGTTACGCCAAGGATGGTGGAGGCCTCGAAATATTTAAAAAGCTTCCGGAAAGAATTGTAATGGGCCTCATCGATGATCACAAGGCCGATATTTTTCAGGGAAATGGTGCCTTCCTGCAACCTGTTGTTCAGGGTTTCCACCATGGCCACATAGCACATATGCGGGTCGTCTGGTGCCAGTTCCTTAACATCGCTGTTGATGATCTTGTTCTTTACCCCGAAACCACGCAGCATTCTCGAGGTCTGATGGCTCAACTCAATCCTGTGAGTAAGTACCACCACCTTTTCCTTCCGATGGGCGATGAACCTCCTGGTGATCTCCGAAAACACAACCGTCTTACCACCCCCTGTAGGCAATTGATACAGGAGATTTGAGTGGTCATTGGGATCGTCCAGATGCTCAAATATAGATTGAAGGTCCCTTTGCTGATAGTCGTAAAGGGTCTTTTCAATATTTTCAGTGGAAATCGACAAAAATGCCCGTCTTTAGGTTAAAAAATCTTCTTTTGGGGTCCTTAAATCACCAATTTGCAAAACTAGAAGATTTTTTTCCTTAAATGAAATTTAAACCCTGAAATCTGGATTTAGTAGCCTTGTTGGAGGTCGATACGGTTCCTCAATTCCTCCCCCCTGCTCAGACGGAGATAATTCTCTGCGAGCTGAGGCACAACAGATGCCGGATCAGAGACACTGGCCACATGAGGAGTGATTTGGATCAATGGATGATCCCAGAAGGGATGTTCTTTGGGCAGGGGCTCTTCCGCAAAGACATCGAGGCAGGCTCCGGACAAGTGACCGGAGTCGAGCAAAGGGATCAGATCTTCCTCTTTCAGATGTCCGCCCCTGGCCACATTGATCAGATAGCCGCCCATTGGGAGTTGGTTTAGGGTATCTCGGTTAAGGATCTCACGGGTTTCCGGGGTGAGAGGTAAGAGGCATACAAGTACGGAACTTTTGGAAAGAAACTCCTTTCTCGATTCTGCCCCGTGATATACAGGGATACCTTCAAGTGCCTTTGGGTTTTTTGACCAGCCAATGACCTTGAATCCAATATTTCTCAGGTCCTTAGCCAGATGTGTGCCCAGGGTTCCTATCCCCATTATGCCGATGGTGTGGTCTGAGATACGGCTATAGGGCTTTGGGGACCACATACCCCTAAACTGATCCTTGACATACTGGCTTGTATTCTTCAGGTGCCCCATGATAGCAGTAAGGACGTATTCCGACATGTCTTCAGCAAGAGCATCATCAACCACCCGTGTGATCGCAACGTCTGGCGGACGTTCAGGATCTTCAAAGATAAAATCGACCCCCGCGCCAAAGGACGCGATGCATCGGAGGTTTGGGTAAGGAGATAAGCTCCCATGGGGATGTTTCCAAACGATCGCCATAGTGATCTCCTCTTTTGGGTGTTCTTCTTCAAAATGATAGACCGGGAGATCCGGATACTGATCTTGGAAGGCTTTTTGCCAGATCCCTATTTTTCCATCCTGCCTGATAAGTACTATTGACATTGGTGAGTCTTTATTATAATTCTTTTAGGGTCGTGGTGCTGTGAATACGTTCAAACTCATCCGCAAAATCCCAGTCCTGTTCCCGAACCTGGGCATAGATGTGATCCATTCTGTTCTGAAACTCATTCTCAAGAGAGTGAAGGATCACATGGGAAACCGCTTCGGAATATGAGCGTAGCATGCTTTTATAAAAGGCTTCATTGACCTTGCGGACGGCTGAAAATCGCTGGGCTGTTTCCAGGTTGTACAACATGAGATCTGCCAGGAGGTACGGGTCCATTCCAAGGGTGCTGAATTTTCGAATGAACTTTTGAGCTACCGATCTTCTGGCCCTGGGACGCTTGCGTTTTCTGGGGAAGTACTCATTGGAGATCCGGGCCTTGGCATCCCCTATGAGTTTGTCCTCCTTTGGATTAAAGGCAAAATCGTAAAAGGTCTTTACCTGAGGAAATCGCTCATAAAGGTCCAGAATCTGTATTTCCAATTCTCTTTTTTTAAGGCTGGACAGGTACTTCTTTAAAGCCGACTTGCTCATGGTTGAAATTTGACGCGATCAAAGGTAGTCAATCCCATAAAATACATTAGGGTCCTTAAAAAACCTGTATTTAACAGGGCCAGGCGAGAAATATTAAAGTTCTCATAAAATATGTATAACTATGGGGGGTCTCCTTTGGAAAAAACAGAATAAAAGTGTATAATGAGAGGATGTAATTATAATAAATTTCGTACATATATGAGGCAACTTAAGATTATCAAGCAGGTCACTAACAGGGAATCCAAATCACTTGACAAGTACCTGCAGGATATCAGTAAAATAGATCTGATCACCGCAAATGAAGAAGTGGAACTGGCCCAGCGTATCAGAGCCGGTGATCAATTGGCACTGGAGAAACTGACAAACGCAAATCTGCGTTTCGTGGTCTCTGTGGCAAAACAATACCAAAACCAGGGTCTTACCCTGCCCGATCTGATCAATGAAGGCAATGTAGGCCTCGTAAAAGCGGCAAAGCGATTCGATGAAACCAGGGGCTTTAAGTTTATTTCCTATGCCGTATGGTGGATCCGCCAGTCGATCCTGCAAGCCCTGGCCGAGCAATCGAGGGTAGTCCGGTTACCCCTCAATAAGATCGGGTCTATTAACAAGATCAAAAAGGCCTTTTCCTATCTGGAACAGGCTCACGAAAGGCCACCGTCAGCGGAGGAGATCGCACAGGAACTCGATATGACCGTCAGTGAGGTCAAGCAGTCCATCAAGAATTCAGGAAGGCATATTTCCATGGATGCCCCTCTCAAGGAAGGGGAAGACTCCAATTTATACGACGTGATGCGGTCCGGGGAATCGCCCAAGCCCGACAAAGGGCTGATGCAACAATCCCTGAACACGGAGATAAACCGTGCACTCGACACCCTGTCTCCCCGAGAGGCAGATGTGGTGAAACTCTACTACGGGATCGGAGATCAGCAGTCTATGACCCTGGCAGAGATCGGGCAGACCTTCGATCTGACAAGGGAACGTGTGCGCCAGATACGGGAAAAAGCGATCCGCAAACTCAGGCATAACACCAGGAGCAAGCTCCTGAAGGCCTATCTGGGTTGATGCCTCACCAGTAACCATAAAAAAGGAAGCCGTTTGGCTTCCTTTTTTGTTATTTGGTCGAAAGGTCTTTATTGTCCCCTTCTTCGTTGCTGCATTTCCTGCAGCAGCCGTTTTTTGAAATCTTCTTCGGCCTTAATCAGCAGAAATGTTTTCCGTGCCGATATTACATCGGTCATCTTTTGAAGGAAAGCGATATTCAATTCGTGCTTCCGGTTTTCCAAAGCCAGCAGATCATCGAAAAGTTGCTGAGCTTCTCTTTCAGATAGCCCATCGAAATCCATCAATTTTGCACGTATCTCTGTGCGTTCCCGGCGCTTGATGGCCTCAATATTCGCTTCGTGCTCGTTATATACCGGCCAGAACCTCTGGGCTTCCGAAC
>NZ_JBFGBM010000156.1:0-6610 GCF_041567615.1 Muriicola sp. | reverse complement strand
GATCTCGAAGTTAGACAGGGTCTTTTTTCGCTCTTCCTTCAGGTGGATCTTGGCCCCTTCCAAAGTAAAGCCCCGCTCTTTCACCAGGTGGTAGATCAGGTGGAGGTTCTTGATGTCCTCAGGAGTGAACTTGCGGTTCCCCTTGGCGTTCTTTTTGGGCTGGAGCACGTCGAACTCTTTTTCCCAGAAACGGATCAGGGAGGTGTTCACGTCAAAGGCCCTGGCCACTTCGCCAATACCGTAATACCGTTTTTCGGGAAGCTCTATATGCATCAGTCAAGGGATTGGTTCTCCTGGTTGGCGTATTTCAGCATGATCTCAAATTCTTCAGCCGTCAAACTGCCGTAGTAGAAGTTGATGGGATTGATCCGCTCTTCGTCTTTCCAGACCTCATAATGCAGGTGAGGCGCTTCAGATCTCCCCGTGCTGCCGATAAAACCGATAAGGTCTCCCCGCTTCACTTTCTGTCCCCTTTTGACATTGTAATTGCTGAGGTGGGCGTAGAGGGACATATACCCATATCCGTGATCGATCCGGATATGCTTGCCGTACCCCGATGCGTTGTTGTCTGCCCGTGATACCATCCCATCTCCGGTGGCGTAGATCGGCACTCCCCTGGGAGCTGTAAAGTCCATCCCCCAGTGCATTTTTCGTGCCTTTGTAAAGGGATCTGACCTCCACCCGTAACCGGAGGCCATACGGGTCAGGTCCTCATTTTTTACCGGCTGTATGGCGGGAATGGACGCCAGGAGTTTTTCCTTGTCTTCGGCGAGTTTAGTGATCTCGTCCAGGGAACGGGACTGAATGACCATTTGTTTCTGGATCACGTCCAGCCTGCGGGTGGTGGCAATGATCATCTCCGAGTTGTTGAAGCCTTCGAGGGATTTATAGCGATTGACCCCCCCGAATCCGGCCCGTCTCTGCTCTTCGGGGATGGGATTGGCCTCAAAATACAGGCGGTAGATGTTGTTGTCCCTGTCTTCAATATTCGCCAAAACCTGTTCAACCTGCTCCATTTTTTTGTTGAGCAGCTCAAACCTGAGCTCGTAGTTCTTCAGTTCCCGGGCAAGGGATAATTCCCTGGGCGTATTGAGGATGTTCGTGTTTAAGAGAAAGATGAGTCCGAGGAAGCCAAACAGGGCAGAACCCAGGATAAAGAGGAAGATGTTCCTATAACGACGGGATTTCTTAAGCTCTATTTTCCGATAGGAAAGTGTGTCCGGGTCGTAATAGTACTTAACTTTAGACATGAATGTAATTTATCCTATTTTTGTGCTTCCAAAGTATCAAAACAAACAAATATAAAAATTGTTTTGCAGAAAGCGTTAAAATTACCAAAACCTTAGCTTTTTCTATGACTTCCAGCGAGATACGCGAAAATTTCCTGGCTTTTTTCAAGGGTAAGGACCACACAATTGTGCCCTCTGCGCCCATGGTGATCAAAGATGATCCCACTCTGATGTTCACCAACGCCGGAATGAACCAATTTAAGGAGTATTTCCTGGGGAATAGCAAATCAAAATACCCCCGGATCGCAGATACCCAGAAATGCCTCCGGGTGAGCGGAAAGCACAACGACCTGGAGGAGGTGGGAAAGGATACCTATCACCACACCATGTTCGAGATGTTGGGGAACTGGAGTTTTGGGGATTATTTCAAAAAAGAAGCCATTGCCTGGGCCTGGGAATTGCTGACGGAGGTCTATAAGATCGATAAGGACAGCCTGTATGTTTCTGTTTTTGAGGGGAGCGAGGAAGACGAGCTGGAACTCGACAAAGAAGCGTATGACCTATGGAAGGCCATTGTCCCGGAAGACCGGATCATTCTCGGCAGCAAGAAGGACAATTTCTGGGAAATGGGTGACCAGGGCCCCTGCGGACCTTGTTCAGAGATCCATGTGGACTTGCGATCGGCAGAGGAGAAATCCAAAGTACCCGGGGCCGGCCTTGTCAACCAGGATCACCCCGAAGTGGTGGAGATCTGGAACCTGGTCTTTATACAATACAACCGCAAGGCCGATGGCCGTCTTGAATCCCTTCCTGAGAAACACGTAGATACCGGGATGGGCTTTGAACGCCTCTGCATGGCTCTGCAGGGAGTGAAATCCAATTACGATACAGATGTCTTCCAGCCTATCCTGAAGGAGGTAGAGAATATCACGGGAGAACACTACGGGTCTGACCCTCAAAAAGACATCGCCATGCGGGTGGTGGCCGACCATATCCGGGCGGTGGCCTTTTCTATCGCAGACGGGCAGCTGCCCAGCAACAACGGGGCCGGATACGTTATCAGGCGTATCCTGAGGAGGGCGGTGAGGTACGGCTTTACCTTTTTGGAGATCCATGAACCTTTCATGTACAGACTTGTGAAGGTACTGGTCGCTCACATGGGCGCTGCTTTTCCGGAACTGAAAAAACAAGCGGTCCTGATCGAGAATGTCATCAGGGAGGAGGAGCATTCCTTCCTGAAAACCCTCGAACAGGGTCTTATCCTCCTGGATGAGGTGATCGCCAAAACCAAGGGCAAGGAGGTAGACGGGCAGAAGGCTTTTGAGTTGTACGACACTTTTGGGTTTCCCATCGATCTGACGAGCCTGATCCTGAGCGAAAAAGGGTATACCCTGGATGAAGCTGGATTCGAAAAAGCCATGCAGGAACAGAAGTCGAGATCCAGGTCGGCCTCCGAGGTGGCTAAGGACGACTGGCAGGTAGTACACTCCGATGGAGAACAGGAATTCCTGGGATACGATCAGCTCCGGGCAGAGGTCAGGCTGCTGAAGTACCGCAAGATCTCCACGAAAAAAGAAGGGACGCAGTTCCAACTGGTGTTCGACAAGACCCCGTTTTACCCGGAAGGAGGCGGACAGGTAGGGGACAAGGGATACCTGGAAGTGCCCAATGGGGATGTGGTGTATATCCTGGATACCAAAAAAGAGAATAACGAGATCGTACATTACGCCAAAAACCTCCCCAAACACCTGAATGACTCCCTGACGGCGGTGGTAGATGCGGAACTAAGGGTCAAGATAGCCCGGAACCACAGCGCCACCCACCTCCTGCACCAGGCCTTGAGACAGGTCCTGGGCTCCCATGTGGAGCAAAAAGGTTCAGCCGTGCATGCAGGCCATTTGCGATTCGATTTTTCTCATTTCGCAAAGATGAGCAGGGAGGAACTGGACAAGGTGGAGGATTTTGTCAATGAACGTATACACGAGCAAATCCCACTGCAGGAAAACCGACGGGTTTCCATGAAGGAAGCTATGAAGGAAGGGGCGATCGCCCTCTTCGGAGAAAAGTACGGAGAGCAGGTACGCACCATCCGCTTTGGGGATTCCATCGAACTCTGCGGGGGAACCCACGTGCAGAATACAGCCGAGATATGGCATTTCAAGATCGTGTCAGAAGGGGCTATAGCCGCCGGGGTGCGGAGGATAGAAGCGATCACTTCTGATGCGGTGAGGGAATATTTCCAGGAAAAAGAAGGTCAGCTAGACGAGATCAAAGCACGGTTAAAAAGCAGCGGGGATCCGGTGAAGGCGATCGAAAACCTCATGGAGGAAAATACCCAGCTTAAAAAGGAAATAGAGGCCCTGCAAAAAGACAAGGCAAGCGGTCTGAAGTCGGAGATAAAAAAGGAACTGGAGTCGCTAGCAGACTACAAATTCCTTTCAAAGGAAGTGGACCTCGATGCCGGGGCCATGAAGGACCTCTCCTTTGAATTGGGGCAGGAGGAAGAGAACCTGTTCCTGCTCCTGGGCGCAGAGAAGGACGGTAAAGCCCTTTTGAGCTGTTATATTTCTAAAGACCTGGCGGCTTCCAAAGGCTGGAATGCCGGGCAGATCGTCCGGGAACTGGGGAAATACATTCAGGGGGGAGGCGGGGGCCAGCCCTTCTTCGCAACAGCCGGGGGAAAGCATCCCGGAGGGATCAAAGAGGCTCTCGAGAAGGTGCGTACCCTGATTTCCTGATCCCATGGAGCTCCAGACCCGCCTTAAGATACCCCAACACCCACAACCCATTTCCTATGCGAGCGAAATCCTGTTGATGGGTTCCTGCTTTGCCGGACATATGGGAGGAAAACTGTCCTCTTATCAGTTTCGCAACACTCTGAATCCCTTTGGCACTCTTTTTCACCCCAGGGGGATATCCCATCTGTTGGAGAGGGCAAAGGCTGGACGATATTTTACAACAGAAGATTGTTTTTTCCATATGGAGCGATGGCACTGCCATGAGGTGCACTCAGACCTGAGCCATGCCAACCGGGAGGAGATGCTGAAAGGGCTCAACAATAGGCTGGAGGCAACCGGGGATCATTTGAAAAAGATATCACACCTGGTGATTACACTGGGAACTGCCTGGGGTTATGTTCGCAGGGAAAGCGGCCAGTGGGTGGCGAATTGCCACAAGGTGCCCCAGCGGGAATTCGACAAAGTCCTGTCCTCCCCTGAGGACATCCGGCAGGATCTCAAAAAAGCCCTGGATCTGGTCTTTGAAGCGAATCCTGGAGTGTCTGTCATCTTCACGATTTCGCCCGTAAGGCATATCAGGGACGGATTCGTGGAGAATCAGCGAAGCAAGTCGCACCTCTTTGTGGCCCTGCATGAACTCCTTGAAGTTTATGGGGATAGGGGGGTCACCTATTTCCCGGCCTATGAACTGATGATGGATGAGCTCAGGGACTACAGGTTTTACGAAACGGATATGCTGCATCCCAATGCCCTGGCCGTGGACTATATTTGGGAACGTTTCCGTTCTGCCTGTATACTACCTTCAGAATATCCGATTATGGCGAGGGTGGAGGAAATTCAAAGGGGCCTTAACCACCGCCCATTCCATCCGGAATCTGAAGCTTACACTGCTTTTAAAAAGGACCTGGAGGAGAAAATGTCGAGCCTTAAAAGGGAGTATCCCTTTATGTCATTTGATACCGGGCTATGAGGCCACTTTTTCAGCATCCACCAGGCTGATCCCGTCATCGATGAGGTGTCCTAATTCAGGGTGTTTGTGTTTGACATCCTGCAGATGGTCCAGAATCTCACTTGCGAAATCTTCATCCCTGTTATTCCTGGCCAGTTCGTACAGTTCCACGGAAAGCAGCCAGTCGTCGGGATAATTTTCCCTGATTTCTTTAAACACCTTATTCCTGGAGATGGTCGTATTGGTCCCTTCCCTGAATTCTCTGATCTGCCGGTAGAGCTGCTGCAGTTTCTTTCGCTCAGGTGATAAGACAGGTTTTATTGTCGTACTGGTCACCTCGTGTGTGATGAGGTCGAAGCTCGACAGGTCGGCAGGGCCATTGAAGGCCGAGACGATCTTATCCCCCACAGCCATATGGTACAGGCCGTAGGAAGGCTCAAAAAGGACAGTATCCCCGTGGGTGACCGTACAATCCTTAAAGGTGATCAGGATGATCTCCCCTCTGAGGTTGCGGGTACCGGTTATGATCTCTCCTTCTACCTTGATGCCTCCTTCGAATTCCAGGGTCTTGCGTTCCCCTTCGTAAATATTGTAGGCCTTGAGGTCGCGCGGGCTCATATCCTCGATGGCCAGGTTGATGCCCTTTAATTTTCCTATGGGCGATCCAAAACCATCGGGGTGGTTCTTTGTGCTGTGGCCCACCAGTTCCTTTTCCCGGTACGCCAGGGCAGTGGGCCCTGTGGTCTGGATGTAGACGGGCAGATTCTGGTGTTCAATCACCCTGGTGAAGGATCCCGAGATCTGCAGCCCGGTACTGAGTTCCAGGGTACATAGTTCCTTGGAGGCGATGACCTTTTTCACCCCGTCAAGTCCGCCTTTTCTCAGGGCCATGGTGTTGGCGAACTCCTCCAAAACCTGACTCAGGTAGGCGAAATCAGGGGTTACGAACAACTGGGGTTGTGGCTTGGTAATGTCAAAGGAAGTATGAGCAGCTTCAATGGAATAGGGTACTTTTTTCACCTTGTCGGTCATACACCAGGCGCTCTCCCCTATGGAGGAAAGCAGACCGGCTCCGTAGATCTTAGGCCGGTCCAGGGTACCGATCAGACCGTATTCCACGGTCCACCAGTGCAGGTTCCTGATGAGGGCGATTTCACTGGGTTCTCCCATGTTGTTCTGGAGTTCTTCTATCTTCTTTTCGGCTTCCTCTATGGTTTTCTCCGGAGTGCCCGGAGCTTCTTTGATGATGGAAAGATGCCGAACAGCTTCGTACAATTCGTGGTCTTTGGTATTGGAGAGCGCCTTGCATCCAATCTCTCCAAACCGCCTCAGGTATTCAGCGTATTCGGGATTTGCAATGATGGGTGCATGCCCGGCCCCTTCGTGAATGATGTCCGGGGCGGGGGTGTATTCGATATGTTCGAGCTGGCGGATATCTCCGGCGATCACAAGGACGTTATACGCCTGGAATTCCATAAAGGCCGAGGGTGGGATAAATCCGTCAACGGCCACGGCAGCCCATCCGATCTCCTTCAGAATCCTGTTCATCCCGTACATGTTTGGGATATGGTCAATTGAGATCCCGGTTTTTGCAAGTCCGTCTACATAAGAACGATGGGCTACCTTGCTGAGGTAGTCCACATTCTTTCGCATCACATACCTCCAGACAGCCTGGTCAATAGCCGTGTACTCCT
>NZ_JBFGBM010000155.1:0-6626 GCF_041567615.1 Muriicola sp. | reverse complement strand
GAGATCGCCTCTTTAATCAATGACAAAATTCAGTTAACCGCGATCGGGGGCTATATATTTGAAATGTCAGATCAGCTTAAGTTCAAGCCTGCCTTTCTGGCTCATATGGTGGAAGGCCTGCCATTGCAATTTAACCTGTCTGCCAACTTTCTCTTCAGTGATGTATTTACAGCGGGTGTTGGGTATCGGGTAAATAATTCCCTGAGTGGCCTGGCCGGGTTTCAGATCTCAAGTGCTGTATTCGTAGGGTATTCCTACGATTATAACACCAATAACCTCGCTCAGTACAACCAGGGCTCCCATGAATTGATCCTAAAGTTCTATCTTGGTGCTGGAGACGGTGCTGACAGGGAAAAACCGGACAGGCGTAAAGGCAAACCAAAACAAGTAGATTCCCCAAGATTCTTCTAAATGAACATAAAGCTGCATATCAGGAATATTCTTCTGGCCTCCTTCCTTCTGGTCAGCGCGTTGGCAGTGGCTCAAAAAAGGGGATCCAAGGCCGATGTCCTGTTTTTTGAATACAAGTACAACGAGGCGATCAGGGAATACCTCCAGGAAATGAGGAAGGCCCCGCTGACCAACGATCAGACGATCAATTTAGCCGAGGCCTATTTTAAAACGGGAAATATTGACAGGGCTGCCGAAACCTACTCACAGGTGTATAAAAAGGAAGGAAAGATCAGGGATTCCTATTTCAATACTCTGATGCAGGTGCTGGTAAGGACCGTAGGGAGAGACAGTGCGATGACATTTTTCTATGAACAATCTCAGGCCTCTGACCCCTTTTTGAATGAGAATGCCGGCTTTAACTACGATCTTATCCGGACCAATGACACCATGGGATTGCGTTTCGACATTTTCAATGTAAATGTGAATTCACCTCAATCCGATTTTGCCCCCGCTTTTTACAAGGATCAGGTACTCTTTACCACCGGCAGGCCACAGGTTTCCAAGAAAAGTTCAAACCCGACGGGGGAATCTTATTTGGATATCTTTGTCGCCAATTCAAATAACCAGGGCAACCTGATCTCTGCCAGCCCGTTTCAGGGAGTGCCTGAATTCAAATATCACCAGGGAACACCATTCCATTCCGAAGCATTGAAATCTGTATTCTACGTGCGTTCCAACGAACAGGCCGGAGAGCTCGTGTTCGATCAAAATGGCAAGAATTCCCTGGCTATGGGCTCTACCGACCCCGGGGGGAATTTTCGATTTCTACTAAAAGACCTCAGTACTTCCTTCTATTACCCATTTTACGAGGCGCAAAGTGGCAAGCTTTACTTTGCGGCCAATTTCGAGGATGGATTTGGGGGTACCGATCTGTACTATGTGTACACCAATAATGGGTTGATCATGTCATCTCCCATCAACCTAGGTCCCCGCATCAATACTCCTGGAAATGAAATTGCCCCTTATATCTTTGAAGGGAGCCTGTATTTTGCCTCGGACGTATTCTACGGTCTGGGCGGAATGGATACCTATAAATCCGATATCCTGGAGGAGAACACTTACAGTATCCCGGTCAACCTAGGGAGGGGATTGAATTCGGAAAAGGATGATTTTGGCTTTATCATTAAGAACTACAGGGAAAACAGTCTTATAGGATACTTAGGGTCCAACAGGCCGGGAGGCAAAGGCAGTGACGACCTTTATGGCTTTATTATCGAAGATAAACCGGGGATCAAAACTTTCACCCTTAGCGGGAGCGTTGTAAACCTGCAGACCAATGAGCGTATCCCGGATGCTGAGATCCGTTTGCTGGACAAGGAAGGGAAGATCATCAAACAGGGTCAGACAGATGACAAGGGAATGTTTCGCATAGAGATTCCCTGGCAGGAAGCTATCACGGTGGAGGCTACCAAAGACAGGTATTCTACCTTTTCGGACACCTTTGCGGGCGATGACATGGACGAGATACAAAATGACTCCTTCAATATGGGGATCGTGAGTATAGATGACCTGGTCGAGAAGGCCGAAGATCAGAGGGTCCTGAAATTGAATAAATTCTATTTTGATAAGGGAAGGAGTGCAATAACTCCGGAGATCGCTGCGGAACTCGACAAGGTGGTGGATGCGGTCTCCCGATTTCCACAGTTGCAGTTGCGGATAGAATCACATACAGACAGCAGGGGAGGGGCGGCCACCAACTTCAGGATCTCCCAGAGCAGGGCGGATGCGATCAAAAATTACCTCGAAAACAATGGCGTATCACCCTCAAATATCCTCTACTCCATAGGATACGGGGAAGACAAACTCCTCAATGATTGTACGGACGGAGTGTTCTGCCTGGATACCTTCCACAAAAAGAACGAAAGGCAACTGATCGTTGTGCTGAATTACGATCTCCTCTTCTAGAACAGCACGATCCAGCAATAGTACAACGCAAAAAGCGAAAGAAAAACGATCCCGGCATAGGTGAGATACTGAAGTCCTTTCCCGGGATGAAATGCCTTGGGAAGGTCATCGCTCATTACATTCTTCAGATTCATGTAACCCACAATGGGTGCCATCACAAAAGAGATAAATGTGGCAAGGGCGACCAGCGTACCCATGTTGGCACCAAAGGCTGTGAGTACTATATAATTCACAATGGCCAGGCCAATGATACCGATAGCAAAGTACTTCCTGCCCGAGTAATGTTTGTGCTCAGGGGTGAGGTGTTTCAGGATATCCAGACTTACCCTGGCAATGGCGTCATGGGCCGTCATGCAGGTGCTGAACATGGTGGCGAAGGCAGAGACGGCTATGAAGATATAGGCCCACTTACCTATATGCGTGGTGAAGAGTTGTACCACCTGATCGGCAAAGGTGACGGCATTGTCACTCAAAACCGTCTGGGTGCCATAGAGGGTCATCCAGCCGATGATCAAAAAGAACACGGCCAGAAGGGCTGTCATATAGTACCCTGAATTGAATTCCTGCAGGGCCTCGTTCAGGGGCAACCTTCGTTTGGTCACCTTCTGCTTTTCCAGGGTCCACAGGCTGATCCAACTACTGGCCTCCACAGCCGTGGGCATCCAGCCTACAAGTCCGATCAAAAAAAGGATGCCTACCTCATCAAAGATCGGAGAAGGGGTAAAGTTTGCAACAGGTTCTGCCTGCCCTTTGAACAGCACGAGTACCGTTGTGACGAGCAACGCGATAAAAAGGATAGTAACGACGAATTTCAGGGATAATTCCAGGAAACGGTACCTCCCTATGATCAGGACGGCAGAGATAAAAATAAACAGTCCCAGGGCTATGGTACTGACGGAGAGGCCGTCGACTTTAAAAAGGTTTATGAGCAGACCGGCGGTTACCACATACAGGGCCGCAAGGATGGTGAACGTAGTGACGAGGGTGATAAAGGCATACAGCCAGAGATATGCCCTGCCCCGATTTCGATAGCCCTCGATCAGAGAGGTGTTGGTCACTGTGGTATATCGTATACCGTATTCGAAAAAAGGATATTTCAGCACATTGGCCAGGATGATGGGGATGACCATGACCCATCCGTACTGAGCTCCTGCTTTGGTGGAAAGGACCAGATGGGATGTCCCAATGGCCATACTGGCAAAGAGCAGGCCGGGTCCCAGGTTCCTGATCAGCGTCTTGATACTTGGCATAGGAAGTGATCTGCTCTAAAGTAGGACATTTTACACAAATACGGAATCTGTATTATTCAATCGCCTGACCGGAACGGGGTTGTGTGTTTAGCGCGAGGTCGACAAAGACCTTTACCCGGGCAAAATACTCCCTTACCTGGACCTTGAGACCGTCGGAGCCCTGGAGGTCTGTAGCGTTAAAACCTATGGCGTAAAGACCTTTCCGTGAGGCAAGGTAGATGGCTCTTTCATTCTGGAATTTTTGGGAGATTACCGTCACGCTGTCCAGGCCGAAGACCTCCCTGGCCCTCACCATGGAGTCCAGGGTACGGAAACCGGAAGGATCCAGCATGATGCTGTCTTCCGGTATGCCCCCGGCAACCAGGTCTTTTTTAAAGGTGTCGGGTTCATTGTAGTATCGGGTGGCATTATCCCCGCTCACCAGCACCCGGTCGATCTTACCCGCCTTGTAGAGGGCCAGTGTGGCATTGACCCTGTGGGTGTAGTAAGGATTATTGCCCCCGGCTATGAGTCGACTTGAGGTGCCCAGTACGATGCCAACTTTATTCCTGGGTATGGTGTTGATTGAATTAAAGGTCTTACCCTCTGCGCCCCTGTCGATGATGGCATCGCAGATCAAAAGAGTAGAGAGAGGAAGGATAAATATGAGGAGGACAAAATTGCGCAGGCGTCTTTTCATCAAGAAGTAATCAGGCAGATAAAGGTAAGGAAATGCCGGGTAAAGACAGAAGTGAAAAAATACGATATGGGAAAAATAGATAGGATTTTTTAGATCTACGGAAAAACTATTTTAATTTTCATGTCCTCTTTATTGATGCTGGCTGATTCTCGCGGTATAAAAAAGCGAGAATGTCTCTGTGCGCCCTTAATAGGCAAGACATTTTATTTTCTATCTTTAGTAACTGATCCTAAAACCGAGCACTATGAAGATTCTTATGAGTTCCAAACTGGCATACTGTATTATTTTCTGCTTCTTTCTTCAGGGATTCCTGTTTGCACAGGAAACCCCGGAAGCTGTGGGTCACTGGGACCTCGAGGTGCAGTTGGGAGACCAGTGGGTACCTTCCTGGCTGGAGGTGAAACAATCCGGCTCCAAGGCCCTGGTGGGACATTATGTGAGTTATGCCGGTAGCGCAAGACCCATTTCAGAAGTGCATTATAAAGAGGGTTTGATCAGCTTCAGTATTCCCCCCCAATGGATCGGTACGCATTATATGATGTTCACTGGAACGGTGAATGGGGATGCCATGGAGGGAAGCCTCCTGGATCATATGGGAATGCCACATGCATTCAGGGGGGTTCGGGCACCAAAATTGCTATACCCTGATCCCGAAAAATGGTCCAGGCCCAGGGCCCTTCTCAAGGATAACAGCCTGGATGGATGGAAGATACAGGGGGAAGGCACGAATCAATGGTTTGTGAAGGATGGGGTACTCACCAGCCCTGCTTCGGGAAGTAACCTGATGACCGAAGAGAAGTTTATGGATTTTAAACTGCATATAGAGTTCCGTTATCCCGAGCATTCCAATTCCGGAGTGTACCTGAGAGGGAGATATGAAGTGCAGGTGGAGGACAGCTACGGGAAAGAACCGTCTTCAGTTTATCTGGGTGGTGTTTACGGATTTCTGATGCCCAATGAGAATGTCGCGAAAAAAGCGGGCGAATGGCAGACGTATGACATCACCCTGGTAGGCAGGCGGGTCACTATCGTGGCCAACGGCAAGACGATCATCCACAGGCAAATCATCCCCGGTATTACGGGAGGGGCTCTGGACAGCAAAGAAGGAGAACCCGGACCTATTTACCTGCAGGGTGATCACGGTCCGGTGGAGTATCGCAATATTACCATCGCTACTCCGGCTCAATGAGCCAGGATGCACAAAAAAGTCATGATTCATGATGAAGTACGTCTTACTCACACTATCGCTATCGCTGTTCTTCACAGCCTGTCAGGAACAGAAGGAATACAGTTCTGTAGACCCTGTCAACTGGGGAAAGAGGACCATCAATTTGCCTCAGGATTCTCTGGTGACGGGGAGTACCTACCTGTCTGTATATTCACAGATCTACAGTCAGACAGAACACGTTACCCACGATCTTACCGCGACGGTTAGTATGAGGAATATCAACCGGCAGGACACGGTCTATCTAACCGGTACGGAATATTTTGACACTCACGGGAATGCGATACGGACCTATTTTAAAAATGTGATCTACATAGCTCCTATGGAGACTATCGAGATCGTTATAGATGAGCACGACCGGGAGGGAGGCACCGGAGCTAATTTTATCTTCGACTGGAAGACAGCTCCCGGGGTTGCTGAACCCCATTTTGAGGCTGTCATGATCTCTACCTCCGGCCAGCAGGGCCTTTCTTTTGCTACTAGCGGACAGCGTATCGAATGACGAAAGAGATCGAGCCTGCGTAGACCTCATTTAAGAATAAGTATCGCAGGTGAATTTCAAATTGTGAGGATATGACTAAAAAACTGTTTTTCCTTTCGACCCTGATATTCCTGGGATGTTCATCCCCGGGCCCCGGTAATTTCGGGGACCTCTTAAGGGATAGTCCTTTTATAACAGGGAAGGAATCCTATCTTAAGTCGCCCTTTGTCACCGCCGGGGACCGGGTGTACCTTGTAGGGCACCAGGACGGGAGCTTCCCGGAATTGGGTTGGCATATTACAGGGGAAATGGGCGGACTTTGGGATCATCCCATCAAATTGCTCGACGGATTCGACATCGTTTTGAATATAGGGGATAACTCTTTTAGTCTGGACGAGGCTCGATCATTCACCAACTACCCCATGGCCAACCGGCATAGTTATCTTCTTGACCAAGCCGGTATTAGCGCTGAGCGATGGCAATTCGTGCCGGATGGGGAAGAAGGAATCCTGATCCAATTTATCCTGATCAATGAGGATGATCGGAAAAAGGAAATACAGGTCGACTTTACCGGTCATGTCGACCTTCGACCTACCTGGCTGGGGGAAAGGACAGAGATGATAGACGGACAGG
>NZ_JBFGBM010000154.1:0-6703 GCF_041567615.1 Muriicola sp. | reverse complement strand
TTATCATCAACAATAAGAACAACCGACTCCGGAAAAATTTGCCCGGGCTAACGGACTATTTTCAAGAGGCGTATCCCGCCCAGGTTGCCTTTCAATACACAGAAAGGAGAAAGCACGCGACCGAACTGGCGAAAAATGCCGTTGAGAAGGGATGTGACTACCTGGTCGCCGTGGGGGGAGACGGCACACTCAACGAGGTTATCAATGGAATAATGATGAGTGGTTTAGCACCGGAGAAATACCCTGTTCTCGGCCTGCTCCCTTTAGGTTCTGCGAACGACTTTGCCAGAACCGCGGGAATAAACGCTTCCTGGGAGGAACTAGACCAATGGATAAGACAGGGTTCTATCCGGCAGATCGACGTGGGCAGGATTTCCATGCAAGATATGAGAAAGGATCGTTTTTTTCTAAATATTGCCGGAGTGGGCCTGGGTCCCGAAGTGGTGCTGAAAATGGACAGGACCAGATCGGTTCTGGGGCCTTCCTTCCATTATTTCAAAAGCATCCTCTCAGGATTCTGGAGTTACAGAAAAAAAAGGGTGCAATGCCAAAGCCCTTCCTGGAAGTGGGAGGGGAAACTCCTGCAGATGGCCATTGCCAATGGCCGTTTTTTTGGGAATGCGATTTGCATAGCCCCGGATGCCTCCCTGTCAGATGGTCAGTTCCAGGTGGTCATCTTTGGGGACCTGAGCATTTGGGACTATCTGAAAAACCTACGGAAATTAAAGAGGGGAGTAAGAATAGTGCATCCGGAAGTCAGTTACTGGGCAGCAAATGAAATCAGGCTTGAAAGTACGGACGTATGCGGGATTGAGGCCGACGGGGAGTATGTGGGACATTTGCCCGCCGGCATCAGCATTCTCCCCGGGAGGGTACGTCTGCTGATGCCGTCTCTACACGATTAAACTCTTAAATTTGCCTTTAATATTTCGATAAATACCTGACGTGAAATTGTCAGAATCCCTAACTTGGCATCCCGCTGCCACCGCAGCAATACAGGCAGACGTTATTTATGATCACTGAGGATATACAGGTTGCCCGAGCAGAACTTGAAAAGGGAGGCATCATCGCCTTACCTACGGAGACCGTTTACGGTCTGGCAGGCAACGCCCTGGACGAAGGGGCAGTTGGCAAGATCTATTCGACCAAAAAAAGGCCTAGCTACAATCCGCTGATCGTTCATATCAAATCGGCCGACTATCTTTCTCAGGTAGCGTGCGATATCCCTGAACAAGCCTATGTGCTGGCCAAAGCCTTCTGGCCGGGGCCCCTTACCCTGGTCCTGAAGAAGCAGAGCAGAATACCCGATATGGTCACTTCTGGGAAGGATACGGTGGCCGTCAGGGTTCCGGACCATCCCCTTACTTTGAAATTGTTAGAGCAACTCGATTTTCCCCTGGCCGCCCCCAGCGCCAATCCGTTCGGTTCTATAAGTCCGACCTCAGCTGCACACGTTGAGCAGTATTTCGGAGACACCCTTAATGTCATTTTGGATGGAGGTGAATGCCGTAAAGGAATAGAATCCACCATCATCGGGTTTGAGGATGGCAGACCAGTGATCTTCAGGCTGGGGTCCCTCTCCCTGGAGGAAATCCGAGAAAAAGTGGGGGAAGTGTCTTTCAGAACAAGGAGTGAGGATCACCAGCCCACAGCACCAGGGATGCTGCTCAGGCATTACGCTCCCTCAACAGAAACTCATTTGGTGGAAGATGTTTTGGAACGGGTGAAAATTCAGACCGGCAAGAAGATTGGACTCTTACTTTTTAAGGAGGCAAAGGAAGGTAAGGGCATATTCCATCAGGAGGTCCTTTCGCCCTCAGGAGACCTGGCAGAAGCGGCCAGGAACCTCTACGCAGCCATGCATCGCCTAGACAACCTGAACCTGGATTTGATTATAGCCGAAAGGCTTCCTGACACGGGCCTGGGAAGGACGATCAACGATAAGCTGGAACGGGCCACGCACCGGGATAACTGAATAAGTAAAGAAGCTGTGTATGGAGAAGAACGAATACACCTTGCCACCCGAAACCCGTATCGGACATGTACACCTGAAAGTGTCCGACCTGCAGCGGTCACTCGATTTCTACTGCGGACTCCTCGGTTTTAAACTGACCACGACCTATGGGGAAGACGCTGCTTTTATTTCGGCCGGAGGGTATCATCATCACATCGGATTGAATACCTGGTTCAGCAAAGGGGCCGGACCCGCCCCGAGGCGGTCTGTTGGTCTTTTTCACACGGCCATCCTGTTTCCGACGAGAAGGGACCTGGCCAGGATCCTGCAAAGACTTCTGGACGCTGATTATCCACTGACCGGGGTATCAGACCACGGGGTTTCTGAGGCTTTGTACCTGGACGATCCCGATGGGAATGGAGTAGAGCTCTACTGGGACAGGCCCGTGGAGGAATGGCCGAAGAAAGCCGATGGTTCTTTGGAGATGTATACCAGGCCTCTCGACCTCAATTCCCTGCTGATGGAAATTCGCTGACCAAACTATTTTGGCTGAAAATCAGGAAAGGTCATTGAGGAAGACACTGAAAATTCCTTATCTTAAAAGGCCTATGGAAGGACGAAATTTATTCTTTCTGGGATTATTAATAAGTAGTTTCACCATCCTTTCCTGCCAGCATTCCAAAGGACAGAAAAATCCCCGGCTTGTTGGAGGACCGTGTGAAGGCTGTGAAGCTATTTTTGAATACGGCGACCGGGTGCTGAGCCCGGTAGATACGCTGCCCGACTTCCATTCCGGGGGGCAGAAGATCCAAGTGACAGGGACTATCTATAAACCGGACGGGAAAACCCCGGCCCCGGGTGTCGTCCTGTATGTGTACCATACGGACAGCAATGGACAATATACTTCGCGGCCCGGACAAACCGGTTGGGGGAGAAGACATGGGTATAACCGCGGGTGGGTAAAAACGGACGAGGAAGGAAGGTATACTTTTTTCACCATCAAACCCGGCGTTTACCCGGACAGGTCCGAGCCTGCTCATATCCATCCCACCATCCTAGAACCTGACGGGAAGTACTACTGGCTTGGAAGTTATTTTTTTGAAGGTGATCCCTTGTTGACCGAGAAGGAGACGAAACCTTCTGCCCCAAGAGGAGGAAGTGACGGCATTCTAAGATTGAGGAAGGAAGGCAATATCTGGGTTGGAAAACGGGATTATATCCTGGGGAAGAACATCTCTAATTAGTAATAACCCCGAAATCAAGCCGCCAACCTTCGATGAGAACAACCTGTCAAATCAATAAAGGCGATCCACCAAAAAAATAAAGTCAGATTCCTGGTGGGAAGTAAAAGAGTTGGCCCTCCCTGAACTACCACCGCACCTTCGGGGAGGTTATTAAAAACCACAGGGATGCCGCAAAGATCAACGATGCCATAACCCTCCCGGTGGGAGGAGCATGGAAGGAGCATTTCGAGATGACTGAAAATTTTGACTACTACGGTCCGGAGGGCTTTCATCCTTCTCAGAAAGGAAGTGCAAAGACGGCCGAAGTTATTGTGGAACATTTGTTTTTTGCAATAATGTACCCTACTCAGGGGAATAGTTCCCTGTGGAATTACGGTAGAGGTTTTAGACCTGTCTAATAAACACAAGGAACATTCGTCTAGCCGTTTTGGTCTTACTACCTTTGCACCTTTAAATGAAAACCATAGAAAACAGGAACATGGGAAAAGTAAAAGCCAATGATACCATAAAGGTACATTACACAGGAAAATTAACGGACGGTCAGGTATTCGACAGTTCTTTGGAAAGGGAGCCCCTGGAGGTTACCCTGGGCCAGGGATCCTTGATACCCGGTTTTGAAAAAGGACTGATCGATATGGAGGTAGACGAGGAAAAGACCATCGTCATTCCTAAAGAGGAAGCCTACGGAGAAGTGAGGGAGGAGTTATTCCAGAAGGTCAGCAAGAGCGACCTCCCCGAGAATATAAACCCTGAAGTTGGGATGGGTCTTATGGCCACCAGACCAGATGGATCTGAACAACAATTGAGGGTGGTCGATGTCCAGGAAGAACACATCGTGATCGACGCCAATCATCCCCTGGCGGGTCAGGACCTGATATTTGATCTGACCTTGGTTGAAATAAAATAATACGGTAATTCAAAAGTTCAGATAAGCTTCAAGCCCGGATGTGGGTTTGAAGCTTTTTTGTGGGGTTGAGGTCAGCGTCCGGACAACTCTGAATGAATACCGGGGCACGCATTTACTTCTTTACTCCCGGGGCAACCGATGTACGGGTCTTGGACTTTTCCACCTGCTCTCGTTCCCAGACAGTCGGACTACCGAAGAGTATAACCCATGTTTTCATGGGTCGTTTCCAGATATCTTTGAGCAGGTCGCCCCAGGCATGAAATACGAGGTATACAGGATTAAAGGAATCTACGGGTTTGGTGATCCCATATATAGCCTGCTCTTTTTCCTCCTGAAAGGTCCCGAAGATGCGGTCCCAGATTATTAGGGTAGAACCGAAATTCTTATCGATGTAGTCGGCATTTGTCGCGTGATGAACGCGATGATGGGAGGGGGTTACAAAGATGTATTCTATCGGTCCGGGCAGCTTCCTGATCAGCTCTGTGTGGATCCAGAATTGGTAAAGGATCTCCAGCTGATGAACAATGATAAAGACTATGGGGTCAAAACTCAACATAAAAACGGGTACGAAGAAAACCAGTTTCAGATTCTGAACCCACGAGAGGCGGAATGAGGTTGAAAAATTATAGTATTTAGAACTGTGGTGCACTACATGGGTAGACCACCAGAAGCGTTGTCTGTGGGAGATCCGATGAGACCAGTACCGAACGAAATCCAGCGCAAAAAAACAAAGGATATAAGACCACCAGGTATGAGGGATGGTCCACGGGGTTAGGTTATAACAGATCACGACGATATAAAAGATACCCACCTTGGTGAGCGCATTGATAAACAGATTGCCAAATCCTATGGCCGAGGAGGCTAAAAAATCCTTTCCGTGATACAGCTTTCTTCGTTTGGTGTAGGACAGATAATATTCAAGGGCCACCAGGCCAAACATGATCGGGGCGGCTATCCAGATAATCGTATTGAAGTCTAATTCGAGAAGTCCTTGTAGGGTAAGTCTGTTATGTTCGATGGAAAAATGTTCTTTATTACAAACCTATTACATTTAATGTTAATATCGGTAGGTTCGTAAAGAGTTTATGACTTATACATGAAATTTTTAGGCCTTTGATTTCCGCGATAAATTAGTAAGTTTAAACCATCAGCCCTCAACTTATTTCGGGCAGGTCAAAAATCTCCTGGAATAAAACTTTATTAATGACTGAAAGTCGACCTCAGACCACCACTTTCGAAGACCAAAAATCACGCTGGATCAAAAGAGCCGTTACCCTGGTCTTCGGCCTTATGATTTGGTACGTGCCTATTCCCTGGGACCTTTCTGCAGATTCCTGGCACTTGTTCGCCATATTTATCACGGCCATCGTCGGGGTCCTGCTCGAAGCCCTGTCTATCTTTACAGCCTCCATCCTCGCCCTGGTAGCGGTGGTTTTACTGGGAGTGCTTACACCGGAAAGAGCTTTTTCGGGATTTTCAGAGAGTTTTATCCTGTTGATACTGGCGGCATTCCTGGTGGCCAAAGGCGTCATTAAATCCGGATTGGGCAGGCGGATCGCATTTTTATTGATCCGAAGGTTTGGCAGGTCGACCCTCAACCTGGGATATTGTATTGTAGCCACAGACACCCTGCTCGGCCCGGCTATCCCGAGCAACACGGCCAGGTCGGGGATCCTGTATCCCATCACCCATGCCCTGGCGCTGGACACCGGTTCTCTGCCTACTGAGGAGGGCAGAAAGAAGACCGGTACCTACCTGATGATGACGGCCATATCCGGACATACCATCAGCTCTGCTTTGTGGTTTACTGGGATGGCAGCAAACCCTGTAGGCGCCGGCTTGGCTGCACAATTCGGGGTGAATATGAATTTCGGCAACTGGTTCTTCGTGGCCTCCCTGCCTTGTATCATTGCCCTTATCGTAATTCCGATAGTCCTGTATAAGCTATTCCCTCCTGAGCAAAAATACACCCCGGAAGCACCGAAACACGCGAGGGAAGCGCTGGAAGAGATGGGTCCTATGAGTCAGAAGGAATGGATCATGGGTATTACTTTCATTGGGATGATCCTGTTATGGGCTTTTTCCCCCGTCTTCAATATCAATCTGGCCATAGTTGCATTTTTAGGGCTATCTATTCTCATTCTCGCAAATGTGTACACGCTCGAAGATATACGGCAGGGTGCCGGGGATGCTTTGGAAACATACGTTTGGTTCGCCATTCTCTACATGATGAGTTCGGCATTGAACGACATGGGTTTCATGAAGACGCTGGGGGCCCAGATCGCGACCCTCATCAGCGGTTATCACTGGGTTTCGGTATATGTTCTGCTTACGGTACTCTATATCCTTATACATTATCTGTTCGTCAGCCAAACTGCCCACCTGCTGGCTCTTTATGCCGTATTCCTGCAGGTTGCCGTGAATGCCGACGTACCTGCTGCGCTGATGGCATTTATGCTGTCTTTCGCAACCAATTATTTTGCAGTAGTCTCTCCCCAGGCTTCCAGTTCCAATGTGCTATTTGCCGGTAGCGGATTCCTGCCTTCTGATGATATTTATAAACAGGGTGCCGTGGTTACGGTCCTGAATACGGCCATC
>NZ_JBFGBM010000153.1:0-6715 GCF_041567615.1 Muriicola sp. | reverse complement strand
TTTCCCGGTAGATCTGCAGAGTCTCATTGATCTCGAGGCAATGATCCAGCGCATCCCTTAAAAAGAATTTGGTGTCTTTGGTTATGAGAGGGTTTTCGGAATCGATCAGCCTGCTCACGAGCTCCTTGACCGGAGAGATGTACCGACGGATCCTGAGCACTTCTTTTTTGAGCTCCTGTATCTTTTGTGCAGTCCTGGGTTTGGGTTTCCTGTAGACCTCCTCTTCCAGGTTCTCTAACTGGTCCTGAACATGCTCCAGCACCACGAAATAATTGTCGATGATCGCATCCAGCAGGGCGAAGAAAAGGTAGTCTGCCCCCCGTGTCCTTATACGTCCCAGTTTCCCCAAAATCCTGTCCCGGACAGATCCAAAGACGTCTTCCTTTAATTCCTGAAAGACCAGCAGTTCATGGGAGAAAAGGGCGAGGGCCACGTGTTCTATCACGATATTTTGCTGTGCATCCAAATAGATCATCTTGAACACCCCGAAAATATAAGACTCATATTCGTCGATCTTGGGACGTTGCTGGGTATTGACCGCATCTTCCAGCACAAGTAAATTCAACTCGAAAGTTTTTCCGAGCTTTTCGATGAACCCTTCGTCACTGAGTCCGACCAGATTGATCCATTTTACCTTCTCTCCCCTGTTATCAAGGAGATTTTCCACATTCACCGGACTGTATTGTTCTACCTGCTCCTCATTGTAGGCGATCACGTCCAGCGTGCTGACGGAATCTTCCCGGTACCCGAGGTAGGTGATCGTGCCAGGAGCTTTCCCCACTTTTTTGTGGGTCCGGAATCTCTTTTTGTGGATCTTGTTGAGAGGAAAATTCATTTTGGCCATGTACTTCAACTTTCCCTTAAAGATATAAAACAAAACGGGCTACAGCAGTTCCATATTCTTTAAAAACAAGCCTGAAGAAGGGGCTATGAAGGGAATACTCACCTTCTCTCCTTCCTGCAAGGCCTTTTTTATGATCGCCGGTTCCATCTTCCCCCTCCCTGCCAGCACCAGGGCACCCATCATCATTCTGATCTGGTAACGCATAAATCCGTCTCCCCGGACCAGCAGTTTGTAATGTTTCTCGGGAAAGAAATTAGCCGTCAGTTCCCTGTTCTCAGTGATCCGGCAATGCATGACCTTTCTGCGCACTTGTTTCCCTTCCTTCAACCGGGCCGTAAAATTATGGAAGTGATGCTCCCCTTCGAATAAAAGGGACGTTTCCCTCATGAGATCGATGTCCAGTTCACCCGGGAAGTTGACCAGAAAAGGGGCGGAAAAGGGGTGATTCCCGGAACCGTAAGAGAAAAAATACACGTATTCCTTCTTTCTGGCATCCTTGATGATATTGAGGCCATCCCTCGCTTCGTGTATTTTGAGGATACGGATGTCCGGAGGCAGGTTTTCATTGAGCTCCTCCAGAAAGTCGGGCAGCTCTTCTTTAAGATCGTCCTCGGAGATCAATTGAAACGCCATGTTGAAAGCAGATACCTTCGCGTCCGTCCTGCTGGCCCCGAGTATTTTAAACGTCTTTCCAGGCCGGACATATTTCAGGGTCTTTCGTATCATCCCCTCAATAGTTTTCTGACCGGGTTGCCTTTGCCAGCCGCTGTACCTGAATCCCAGGTATTGAATCCAGACCACGTAGGTATACTTTCCTCTCATTTGCATTTCTTCCCAATTAAAGATATCACAATAATGCAGATATGCGGTCCGGTGATCCCATTTTCAACTCAGGACCAGACCAAAACAAAAAATTTGTATTTTGGAAACTCAACAACCAAAACAAACTGAGATGAACAAACAATCAGCAGCAAAACCCCCGGTCTGGTTCTGGGTGGTCAGTGTCCTCGCCTTATTGTGGAACCTCATGGGTGTCATGAATTATTTGGGAACGGCCTTTATGAAAGAAGCGATCAAGGCGGAAATGACCCCTGCTCAGATAGAGCTCATGGAAAACACACCCGCATGGGTTACCGCCGCGTTCGCCGTGGCCGTTTGGTTCGGGGCGGCCGGGTGTATCGGGCTCCTCTTGAGGAAGAAATGGGCTAAATCAGCCTTAGGTCTGTCCCTAATAGGCGTCATAGTTCAGATGGGCTACAGCTTCTTCATGACCAATGCCAGCGAGGTTTACGGGAAAACAGAGGCTGTGATCATCCCCGTCATGGTGATCATCATTGCCATATTGCTCGTCTTCTTTGCTCGTCTCAGTGAGCGTAAGACCTGGATCACCTGATCCCCGGGTAAATTCTGCCCGACAGGTACTGAATTATTCTACAGGTGAACTCGAATTGAATTCACTCTAACTCCTTTATTCTCTACAACCAAATCTGAGTGACCTCTATTAAAAAATCATCCCGTATCGATATCATAGACGCTCTGCGAGGATTCGCATTGGCAGGTATCGTCATCGTACATATGGTAGAGAACTACGTGGCAGCTCCAGTCCCAGAAGCTGCTGTAGAAGCGGCACATGCGGGGGTATTTGATTATGTTATCGACGGGGTTGTTGTGATCTTATTAAGAGGTAAGTTCTTCGCACTCTTCTCTTTCCTGTTCGGACTGAGTTTTTATATACAGATGAACAATGCCTATCAAAAAAAAGTCGACTACAGATACCGTTTCCTATGGCGCATGATACTTTTAATGATCATCGGCTATCTCCACAGTCTTTTTTACAGGGGAGATATACTGACTATTTATGCCATGCTGGGGATTTTCCTGCTCTTTTTTTACAAACTCAGATCGCCCTGGATTCTGGCGACCATGGCGGTTATCTTTTTGGGAGCGGGCCGCTTTATTACGTTCGCCTTTACCGATGGGCAGAGTTTATTTTCATTGGGGGAGCTTACGGCCGAGAATCCTTCAATGATACAGTATTACCATATCCTCAGTAAAGGTTCGATCTGGGAAGTATTCCAAACGAACGCATGGGAAGGTCATCTCATGAAACTGGATTTTCAATTAGGGATTTTTTCAAGAGCGTACCTCACCTTTGGATTTTTTCTTCTCGGGTTTTACGCGGGAAGAATCGAGTACTTTAAACATTATATGGAAAGGACAAAGCTAACCAGGGACCTGCTATGGGCCTCCCTCATCCTCTTTTGCGTAGCTGTCTTAATCACCGTTGCTTCCTTCGCACAGATCGGACCTGAGCCCAAATTCGATAATTGGTATGCGATGATCGGGCTTACGGGCTATGACCTGGTCAACATAGCTATCACCCTTGCCTTGCTCTGTCTGTTTGTAATGGTTTACAGATCTGAAAGAGGGAGGAGATCCCTGGACGTTTTCAGGGCTTATGGAAGGACCGCACTTTCTAATTACGTTCTTCAGAGTATTATGGGAACTTTTTTCTTTTACGGATGGGGACTCGGTTATATTGGAACCTTGAGTAATACCTATAGTTTGGTGGCGGCATTACTGCTTATTGTCTTTCAAATAGGCATCAGCATCTGGTGGATGAAACGATTCCTTTACGGTCCTTTGGAATGGATATGGAGAAGCTGCACCTTTTTTACCTTATACCCGTTTCGAAGACCCAAGGCCTGATCATGTATCAAACTTTGGTCTTTCAAACTCTGCCCTACACCACACATTTTTAGGGATACTCAACATTCCTTGCAGTTCAACGAATATTTTCAAATAAAGGTTTTCAGGTCGCCGTTCTGGATATGAAAAATTCAAAGAACCATTCAATAGAATGAAGCGTATCTTGAAACTACTGCCCTGGAAAAAGTGCTTCTACCTTTCCGTGACGGTTCTTCCCTTGATATTGATTTGCAGTTTCTACGGGTTGTATACCAACAAATTCTATTTTCTAAAAGTCGACAATTATATTTTTTCCCTCCTGATCATGGTGCACCTCGCATTTCTACATGTACTGAAACGAGCGGGCGGTGATGAGAATTCACAGTTAAACCTGTTGCGAAACCTCGAATTTGCCATGTATGCTATCCTGCCCGTATACATCTTTAAACTGGCTGAAACCTTGTATATCCTGCTCACTTATTTCGATTATTCGGAACAGGTCTTCCCTCAGACTTTTCTCCCGGCAGGCGGTTTCATATTGGCCTTACAATCTTTTTTAATCATACTCACCCTATCGGCTTTTCAGCACCGGAGGATACGTATCGGATCTTATACTCTGGACAGGATACACGAATAAATCCCTCATCGTCACCAGACATGAGCGCGATGTGCTATGGCAGCACAAAGGACCCCCGCAAAAGCGGGGGTTTTTTTATAGTTTGCTGATAAAACCTCCGTACAAGTCTTTGAGCTGAAAGCCTTTGCTGTACCGCTGCTTGCTGAGTTTTTTATGGGCCACAAGACCCCAGAGTAGGAATTCCTTCAAGAAATACGAGTCTTCCTCCTTTACTTTGGGCTGGTGTTTACGGATAAGGGCCTGTAAAGGGGGAATACCATTCAGAAGATCGCGGTACTGCTCATCTGTCTGCCCATCAGGCAGTTCCAGTCCCTCCCGGTCAAAGAACCAAAGGATAAGATCATCATAGGGGCCTTCTGTATTTTTCTGCTCCAGTTTCAAAATGGCGGGAAAATAATTAGGGAATAAGGTTTTTATCGCATCTTCGATCAGCATGAGGGCCACCGCATCGGCTCCCTCCTGCTCTCCTTCATAGACCAGCTCGATCTTCCCGGTAATGGATGGGATGATCCCCATAAAATCTGATAGACGAACTGAGGTTTTGGAGGCCCCCTGAGCCAGAGCCCTCCGCTCAGCGGTACTGAGCAGGTTTTCGAAAGCCGTGATACTCGTACGTGCACTGACGCCGCTTTTTGCATCCACATACTCACTGTTGCGCGCCTCAAAACTGATCTGTTCAAGGAGGACCTTGGCCAGTTCCGGGACATAGACCATGCTCTCCTGCTCCTTGTCCAGCTTAGCCTCCTGGGTCGTGATCTTTCTGGCTGTCTCGATCTCTTTAGGATAATGGGTGAGGATCTGGGAGCCAATCCGGTCCTTTAAGGGGGTTACAATGCTTCCGCGATTGGTATAATCCTCGGGGTTTGCGGTAAAAACGAATTGAATGTCCAGGGGAAGCCTGAGTTTAAATCCCCTGATCTGTATGTCTCCTTCCTGCAGTATATTGAAAAGGGATACCTGTATCCGGGCCTGTAGATCGGGTAATTCGTTGATCACAAAAATGCAGCGGTTGGCCCTGGGGATCATACCGAAATGGATCACCCGGTCATCGGCATAGGAAAGTTTAAGGTTCGCCGCCTTGATGGGGTCCACGTCTCCGATCAGGTCTGCCACTGTAACGTCAGGGGTGGCCAGCTTTTCATAGAAACGCTCTTCCCTGTGTAACCAGGTTACCGGGGTGTCATCCCCCTTCTCTTCGATCAGCTTTTTGCTGTATCGGGATATGGGCCTCAGAGGGTCGTCATTGATCTCGGAACCTTCTACCACCGGAATGTATTCATCCAGGAGATTGACCATAAGTCGGGCCAAACGGGTCTTGGCCTGCCCCCTGAGGCCGAGTAAATTTATATTATGTCTGGAGAGGATAGCCCGCTCGAGTTCTGGGATGACAGAATCTTCATACCCCCATACCCCGCTAAAGGTATCCTTACCTTCTTTAATGCGCTGTTTGAGATTGTTTCGCAACTCATCTTTGATTCCCCGGCTTTGGTACCCCGCTTTTTTAAGGTCACCCAGGGTTTTGATCTTGTCGTATTCCAACTTCATGTATGTAGTTCTTTTTCAAATAGTGTTATTTCAATCTTTTCTTACGGTTCTTTTCATAATCTTCGAAGATCATCTCACCCAGGCCTTTTAACCCCGTGAACAGGGCTTTACCCTTGTTCGCCTCAGTAAAATGCCTCACAAATTGCATCAGGTACGGGTCCTGGGCGATCATAAAGGTGGTGATGGGGATATGGAGTTTACGGGCTTGCCTGGCCATATTGTAGCATTTCTCGACGATAAAATCATCGAGACCCACGCTATTTTTGTAGTAGGTACCATCGGGTAATCTCAGGCAACTGGGCTTCCCGTCGGTGATCATGAATATCTGTTTATTGGTATTCTTTTTCCTCCTGAGCATATCCATAGCCAGCTGCAATCCCGCCACCGTATTGGTGTGGTAAGGTCCTACCTTGAGATAGGGCAGGTCTTTAATAGGAATAGGCCAGGCATCATTGCCGAAGACCAAAATGTCTAAGGTGTCCTTGGGATAGCGGGTAGTGATCAGCTCTGCGAGGGCCATGGCTACCTTTTTGGCCGGGGTGATCCGGTCTTCCCCATACAGGATCATGCTGTGGCTGATATCGATCATAAGCACCGTACTCATCTGGGCTTTGTGGTGGGTGTCTTCCACGACCAGGTCGTCTTCGGTTAGGGAAAAACCATCCAGTCCGTGGTGTACCTGGGCATTTTTCAGGCTTTCCGTCATGGAGATCCTGTCTAGGGAATCCCCGAAATGGTAATCCCTGAAATCGCCTGTGTGTTCGTCTCCTGTGCCCGACTTCCCGGTTCGGTGGTTTCCGGAACCGCTGCGCTTGATCTTCCCGAAGATCTGGTCTAACGCTCTCTGCCGGATGATGCGTTCCATTTTTGCAGTGATTGACAACAGGCCTTCCCCCGGGTTGCCTTCTCCGGGTGCGCGGAGTTGTGGCACGCGCGGCAGACGGCCTCGAGGTTGGAGCGCGCGAGCCGAAGGTCGGGTCGGTCGCCTACCGGGTTGCGGT
>NZ_JBFGBM010000152.1:0-6752 GCF_041567615.1 Muriicola sp. | reverse complement strand
TCCATGGGGGCATCTGCACTGAAGCCCATTCCCCCGAAGATCTGGATGCCTTCATCCGTAGTATTCTGAACGTCTTCGGAGACGGCCACCTTGAGGATAGAGCACTCTATGGCGTATTCTTCTACTCCTTTGAGTTCCGCTTCCTGGTGGGTATTTCCTTCCGCTACCCGGATGGCAATCCTGTCCTCGATGTTCTTAGCTGCCCGATAACAGGCTGATTCCCCCGCGTAGGCATTGATGGCCATCTGGGCGATCTTTGCCTTAATAGCCCCGAAGTTTGCGATAGGGGTCTCGAATTGTATACGTTCATTGGCGTACTTCACGGCTTCATTCGTCACTCGGCGTTGTGCCTCAAGACAGGCAGCGGCCAATTTGATCCGGCCCACGTTCAGGGTGTTCATAGCGATCTTGAAGCCATTACCCCGTTCTGAGAGCATGTTTTCCACAGGCACCTTGGTCTCATTAAAGAACACCTGTCTGGTAGAGGAAGAGTGGATGCCCAGTTTCTTTTCCTCTTCACCCAGGGAGATGCCGTTCTCCGGGTCGTTCTCCACAATAAAGCCAGTGATATACTTATCGTCCTCTATTCGGGCAAAAACGATAAAGAGGTTGCAGAATCCGGCATTGGAGATCCACATCTTCTGCCCTGTAATGCTGTAGTATTTCTTGTCTTTAGACAGGACTGCTTTGGTCTTTCCCGAATTGGCGTCGGAACCGGCTCCGGGCTCGGTGAGGCAATAAGCGCCAAACCATTCGCCAGTGGCCAGTTTCGGCACGTATTTTTTCTTTTGCTCCTCGGTCCCGTAAAGGGTGATAGGGAGGGTACCTATCCCGGTGTGCGCTCCAAAGGCCGTGCTGAAAGAACCGGTCGCTCCGGAGATATAATCACAGACGAGCATGGTGGAGACAAAGCCCATCCCCATACCGCCATAGGCCTCAGGGACGGCAATGCTGAGGAATCCGAGTTCCCCGGCCTTTTGCATACACTGCTTGGTAAATTCGTAGTCCTTATTTTCAAAGCGCTCCCAGTTAGCCCAGAGTTCACGGTCTACGAACTCTATGGTGCTTTCGCGCATCATTCTTTGTTCCTCATTGAGGTCTTCCAGGGTGAATACGTCTTCACTCGGAGTTTCTTTGACGAGGAATTGCCCTCCCCTCAGGATATCTTTTTTAACGGATTCAGTACTCATGGTCGTATATTATTTGAAGGTGTTCTATGTCAAAAATTCGAAGATTCCGGCAGCTCCCTGCCCGGTGCCCACACACATGGTAACCAGGCCGTGTTTTCCCTTCATCTTCCTTTTCCGCATCTCGTCAAACAGCTGGACGGATAGTTTTGCACCTGTGCATCCCAGCGGATGTCCAAGGGCTATGGCTCCTCCGTTGACATTGACGATCTCCGGATTGAGGTCCAGTTCTCTGATCACGGCAAGTGACTGGGAAGCAAATGCCTCGTTCAGTTCGATGAGTTCCAGGTCCGACTGTTTCATCCCGGCTTGCTTCAGGGCTTTTGGTACAGCCTTTACCGGGCCAATGCCCATGATCCTGGGTTCTACCCCTGCGGCGGCATAATTTACCAGACGGGCTATAGGTTCCAGCTTGAGTTCTTTCACCATCTCCTCACTCATCACCAGGACAAAAGCAGCCCCGTCGCTCATTTGGGAAGAATTCCCTGCAGTCACGCTTCCACCCGCGGCGAAAACGGGTTTCAGCTTCGCCAGGACTTCCAGGGAGGTATCTGCTCTCGGGCCTTCGTCATCCTTGACCGTATAGGTGGTGCTCTCCTTTTTTCCCTGGGCGTTCACAAAAGTGTGTGCCACTTCAATAGGAACGATCTGATCGGTAAACTTGCCTTCCTTCTGGGCTTTCAGGGCTTTCATATGGGAGTTATAGGCAAACTCATCCTGGTCTTCTCTCGATACTTTGAACTGTTTTGCCACAGCCTCTGCTGTCAGGCCCATCCCCCAGTAGTAATCCTCATTCCCTTCTTTGGCCACCGCATAGTCTGGAGTAGGTTTATACCCCCCCATGGGAATGTAGCTCATGCTCTCTGCTCCACCGGCTATGATACAATCAGCCATTCCGGATTGGATCTTAGCCGTCGCAATACCGATGGTCTCCAATCCCGAAGCGCAATAACGGTTCACCGTTACTCCGGGTACATCTTCGATCTTCAGTCCCATCAGGGAGATCAGGCGGGCCATATTCAGTCCCTGTTCTGCTTCGGGCATCGCATTGCCCACGATCACATCATCGATCCTTTTCTTGTCCAGTTCCGGGATTTCTTTCATCAAAAATTCGATGGTCTCGGCTGCCAGTTCGTCCGGCCGCTTGAAACGGAACAGCCCTCTTGGCGCTTTGCCCACGGCGGTTCTGTATGCTTTTACGATATATGCTGTCTTCATCATTTAGTTTCTTAGGGGTTTGCCGGTTTTTAACATGTGCTGGATACGCTCCAGGGTCTTCCTTTCCGTACACAGCGACAAGAAAGCCTCCCGTTCCAGGTCGAGCAGATACTGCTCACTCACAAAACTCGTTTCGGACAGATCGCCTCCTGCCATCACATAGGCCAGTTTGTCGGCGATCTTCTTATCGTGTTCGGAGATATAATGGCCGGCCTCCATGGAATCCGTTCCCACGAGGAACATTCCCAAAGCCTGTTTCCCGAGCACCTTCACATCCGTACGACGTATGGGCTGTGTATATCCTGCTTCTGCCATGAGTTTGGCGTAAGCCTTGGCCGTGGCGATCTGCCTGTCCTTATTGACCACGACAACATCCTTTCCCTTTTGGAGGATACCCAGGTCGTAGGCCTCATAGGCCGAAGTAGATACCTTGGCCATCCCGATGGTCAGGAAGTACTCCTGGAGGACGTTGAGTTCCACGTCGTTCTTTCTGAAGGTATCTGACGCCCTCAGGGCCATTTCCTTGGATCCGCCCCCGCCGGGAATCACACCCACGCCAAATTCTACCAGACCGATATAGGTCTCGGCAGCAGCCACCACCTTATCTGCGTGGAGGGAGAGTTCACAACCTCCGCCCAGGCACATGCCGTGGGGCGCTGCTACGGTGGGAATGGCGGAATACCGCATCCTCATCATAGTGTCCTGGAACATTTTTACGGCCATATTGAGCTCGTCGTATTCCTGTTCAACAGCCATCATAAAGATCATCCCGATATTGGCGCCCACAGAGAAATTCGCAGCCTGATTCCCGACCACAAGGCCCTGGAAATCCTTTTCTGTCAGGTCGATCCCTTTATTGAGGCCCGCCAGGACGTCCCCTCCAATGGTATTCATCTTGGACTGGAATTCCACGTTGAGGATCCCGTCTCCCAGGTCTTCGATGACCACCCCGCTGTTCTTGTATACTTCTTTGGTCTTGCGGATATTGTCTAGGATGATAAAGGCGTCCTGTCCGGGTACTTTTACCATCTCCTTTTTCTGTACATCGTAATAATAGGTCGCTCCATCCTTCACAGCATAGAAGGAATTGATGCCAGCCGATTTCATCTCATCTACCCATGGAGCTGCCTTTTGTCCTTCGGCTGTGATGAGTTCCAGGCCTTTGTCGAGACCGATGGCATCCCAGATCTGGAAGGGACCATGCTCCCAGCCAAAACCGGCTTTCATGGCATCGTCTATCTTGTAAAGCTCATCTGAGATCTCGGGTATCCTGTGCGTTACGTAGGCGAAGAGTACTCCAAAACTCTTCCTGTAGAATTCCCCTGCCTTGTCTTTGCCGCCTACCAGGATCTCGAACCTGTCTATGACCTTATCTACGGTCTTGGTCAGTTCGAGGGTGGCGAATTTTGCGCTCTTTTTGGAGCGGTATTCCATAGTGTTGAGATCCAGGGTAAGGATCTCACTGCCTCCCTTGGGATTGTTTACCTTTTTGTAGAACCCCTGTCCGGATTTGCTGCCATACCATTTGTTTTCGGCCATGGTTTTGATGAACTCCGGGAGCTTGAACAGTTCGTGTCTTTCGTCCTTCGGGCAATTCTCATAGATGCCGTTGGCCACGTGTACCAGGGTATCCAGCCCTACCACATCCACCGTGCGGAACGTAGCCGATTTAGGCCTGCCTATCACTGGACCTGTAAGTTTATCTACTTCTTCCACTGTCAGGTCGAGTTCTTTTACCGCGTGGAAAAGGCTCATGATGCTGAAGATACCGATACGGTTCCCAATAAATGCCGGGGTGTCTTTGGCCACCACGGAGGTTTTTCCAAGGAATTGCTCCCCGTAACCGTTGAGGAATTCCAGGACCTCTGGTTGGGTCTTGGGCCCGGGGATGATCTCGAAAAGCTTGAGGTACCTCGCAGGGTTGAAGAAGTGGGTACCGCAGAAATGTTGCTGAAAATCTTCCGACCTGTCCTTGCTCATAAAATGGATAGGGATACCTGACGTATTGGAAGTGATTAGGGTTCCGGGTTTGCGGTGTTTTTCTAGGTTCTCGAATACCTGCTTCTTGATATCGAGCCGCTCGACGACCACTTCAATGATCCAGTCGACCTGCCCTACTTTGGCGATGTCGTCCTCCAGGTTGCCGGTCGTGATCCTTTTGGCAAAGTCCTGGTGGTAGATAGGAGAGGGCTTCGACTTCAATGCGGAGGCAAGGCTTTCATTGACCAGGCGGTTGCGCACGACCCGGTCCTTCAGGGAAAGTCCTTTAGCCTTTTCCTTTTCATTCAGTTCGCGGGGGACGATGTCGAGCAACAGGACCTCCACACCGATATTGGCAAAGTGGCAGGCAATTCCGCTACCCATGATCCCCGATCCTATGACGGCTACTTTTTTAATATGCTTATTCATCCATTCGTTGAGTTAGTTCGTCGTTGATTCGTTTTTATAGACCTTTTTTTCGGAGATCACCTGGTTGATGGTCTCCATCACCTCAAAAAAGGCGTTGAGTTGTTGATCGGACAATTGTTCCCGGACCACTTCATTAAATCTCAATACCACATCCTTTGAATCCTTCCTTTTCTCCAGCCCAAAGGGAGTGAGGTAAATAAGCACCCCTCTTCCGTCATCCGGATTTGGCCTGCGCTCAATAAGGCCTTTTTCCTCCATACTTTTCAGGATTCGGGATAAACTCGTCGCTTCCATCCCCATCCTAGGACCTAAAGAGGTGGAGGGGGTTCCTTGTTTAGGATCGATACTCAATAAGGCGAAACCCACCGCCATGGTCGACCCGAATTTCTTGGCCTCTTCATTATACATCCTGGCCACAGACTGCCATGTTGCCCTCAGGGCGTAATCAATTGTTATCTCTTGCATTGGTCGTGATCTCAAACAAAGATATAAAAATTTATTATGCATGCATAATAAATTTATGAAAATAAAACAGGGACTCCCCGGGCTTAAGGGTATCTAGCAGAACTGTCCCGGAGGGGTGCTGATCAGGGTCGGTCACAAAAGAAGGGAAGGGCCAGAGGTACTATATGTGGCCGTAGATATCGTTGTAGAGGTCGATGTACTTTTCCTTGATGATCTTCCTCTTGAGTTTCATGGTAGGGGTAAGGTGGCCTCCTTCCACCGTCCATGGATCGGCGGTAAGCCTGAAGGATTTTACTTTTTCCCATTTGGCGAAGTGCTCGTTGGCTGCATCTACCTCTTTTTGGATCCGTTCCTGCACTTCGGGATTGTTGACAAATTCCCTGGGGTTTGAAAGGTCTTTATGGTGCCTTTTGGCCCATTCCCCTAAAAATTCAAAATTTGGCTGGATAAGGGCGGCAGGCATCTTTTCCCCTTCGCCTATGACCATGACCTGTTCGATAAACCGGCTTTGTTTCAGCCTGTTCTCCAGAAGTTGTGGTGCCACATACTTCCCTCCGGAGGTCTTGAACATCTCTTTCTTGCGGTCTGTGATCCTCAAAAAGCCATCATCATCTATCTCACCGATGTCGCCTGTATGGAAATATCCGTTTTTCAAAACCTCTTTGGTCCTTTCCGGGTCCTTGTAATACCCCATCATCACATTGGGCCCCTTGCAGAGGATCTCCCCGTCCTGGGCTATTTTCACCTCCACTCCTTCTATGATGCGTCCGACCGTCCCGATTTTCCATCCCCGGTTTCTCACATCGTTCACGGAGATCACCGGAGAGGTCTCGGTGAGGCCGTAACCTTCCATTACTGGGATCCCTACTGCACCGAAGATTCTGGCCAGTCGGGGCTGCAGGGCAGCACTCCCTGAGACCATAGTCTCCAAATTCCCTCCCAGACCTTCCTTCCATTTGCTGAATATCAACTTTCTGGCGATACCAAGCCTTTGTTCGTACCACCAGCCATTGGCCCCATAGGGTTGATATCTCAGGCCTAATTCTACAGCCCAGAAGAAAAGTTTCTTCTTGATACCGGTAAGTTCTGCCCCTTTCGCAATTATCTTGTCGTATACCTTTTCCAGCAACCGGGGTACAACGGTCATCACATTGGGCTTCACCTCTTTCAGGTTATCGCTGATCTTTTCCAGGTTCTCGGCAAAATAGACGCTGATCCCGCAATATTGATAGAGGTAAAGGATCATCCGCTCAAAAATATGGCACACCGGCAAAAAGCTCAGAGCTACCCCTCCCTGTTCAAAGGGAACACGGGATTGACTGGCGATCAGGTTCGAAACGATATTATCATGAGTGAGCATGACGCCCTTGGGCCTGCCTGTGGTTCCCGAGGTATAGATCAGGGTGGCGAGGTCTTCGGGCTTGACCTTACTCTTGCGCATCTCCAGGTCTTCCTGTAATGCCGTATCCTCAC
>NZ_JBFGBM010000151.1:0-6785 GCF_041567615.1 Muriicola sp. | reverse complement strand
CGGTATTTCCCGCTCATCCCCCTGCGAAGGACATCGGCTTCCCCCAGGGTCAGGCCTGCAAAATAGTGGGCTACCTTGATCACGTCTTCCTGGTAGACCATCACTCCATAGGTCTCGGGCATGATGTCGAGCATCACGGGATGCCCCTTCTCCTCTGCCCTCCCCGGGTTACGGTGCCTCATGATGTACTCCCGCATCATCCCGCTCTGGGCTACCCCCGGCCTGATAATGGAACTGGCCGCCACCAGCCCCAGGTAGGTGTCTACCTCCAGTTTCCTGAGCAGCATGCGCATGGCAGGCGATTCTACGTAGAAGCAGCCCATACACTGGGCAGACCGGATCATGCTGTTCACCTTCGGGTCCTGCTTAAAGGCCTTGATGTCGTGTATGTCGATAGAAGCATATTCCTCCGGGCGGTTCAGGGCCAGGATCTCTATGGTCTCCTTGATCTTGGCCAGGCCCCGCTGTCCCAGGATGTCAAATTTGTAAAGCCCTACGTCCTCGGCGATCACCATGTCGAACTGGGTGGTGGGAAAGCCCTTGGGCGGGAGGTGGGTAGCCGAGAATGCGTGGAGGGGCTTCTCACTGATCAGGATGCCCCCGGCGTGGATGCTGAGATAATTGGGCATGTCCTTGATCAGGTTGCCATATTTGAGGACCAGGAGGGAGACCCCGTCCAGTTCCGAGGGGGTATAATGCCCTTCGCACAGGAAGTCGATCTCCGCCTTGGGCAAACCGAAGACCTTCCCGAGCTCCCGGATCACCCCTCTCGACTTAAAAGTGACGTAGGTGCCCAGCAGGGCCACATGCGGAAAGCGGTCGAAGATGTACCGGGTGATCTCCTCCCGGTCCTTCCAGGAAAAATCGATGTCGAAATCGGGCGGGTTGGTCCGGTAGAGGTTGATAAAACGCTCAAAGTAGAGGTCGAGTTCAATGGGATCCACGTCGGTGATCCGCAGCAGGTAGGCTACGATGCTGTTGGCCCCGCTCCCCCGCCCTACGTAGTAAAATCCGCGTTTCCGGGCCTCGGAAACGATGTCCCAGTTGATCAGGAAATAGGAGACAAACCCTTTGTCTTTGATGAGCTGCAACTCTTTTGAAAGCCGGCTGCGGATACGGTCGTCTACCTCCGGGTAGCGGTAGGGCAGCCCTTTCCGGCAGAGCTCTTCGAGGAGGGCCTCGTCTTCCTCCCTACTCCCGAGGTAGGTACTCAGGTTCTGCGACTTTCGCTCCGGGGAAAAATCGAAGTGGATGCTGCAGGCCTGCATGAGTTTTTCCGTATTCCTCAGGATAAAGGAATATTCCGAAAAGACCTCCGCCAGGTTGCGGACGGGGAACATCTTCTCCTCTGGGGAGGCCTGTTCCTCTTCGGGCAGCTTGCTCAGCAGGACGTTGTTGTCTATAGCCCTGAGGAGGCGGTGGGCGTTGAAATCCCGCTTGTTCCTGAAGGTGACGGGCTGCAGGACTATCAGCTTGTCTTTGTATTCTATGAGCCTCGAAAAGGGCAGCCGCCTCAGGTCTGCCACCGAGATCCCGATATATTCCTGGTCCGAGAAGTGGTACCGGTCATTGAGGAGGACCTTCTCGAAGGGGTAGATCACAAAGGCGTGCCGGAAAGCCGGAGCCTTTGAAGGGATCTTTTTCTCCCGGTGAAGGTGGTGAGACAAAAAATCGTTGAGTTCCCTGTACCCCTCATTGTTTTTGGCGATCCCGACAAAACAGGGATCCACCCCGTTGCGGAAATCGATACCCAGGATGGGCTGTATCCCGAAGTCGGCCGCCCGGCGGACAAAGTTGAGGCAGGCCGAGGTGTTGTTGATGTCGGTCAGGGCCAGACGGGCGACCTCGTTCTCCCGGGCGAGTTCCAGCAGGGCGACCTCGGAGAAGGTGCCGTAGCGGAGGCTGTAGTATGTATGGCAATTTAAATACACAATAATCTTTTTTTCTTTTCATTTCTTTTGCTTGCCCAAAAGAAATGAAACAAAGAAAAGGGCACTTTCTCGTAGGCGATTTTAATGCAAGCATTAAAACCAGAGTCAATCTCCTAGATCGCCTCCAAGGCTTCGGCGATCCTTAACGGAGTTTGCCTCTTTCGCTGACGAGAAAGGATCTTTTTTTCAAAATTTAGAGTCAACATTTATACTCAGCAGAGTTTGTTTATCTCCCTTATCTGCAGAATAGGCTGAGAAACTTCGGTGGTACTCGTCCTGCCGAAGGCGGGATGGCGAAGTTTCGATGCCGGTTTTAGCTACCCTGTGTAGCTAAAAATTCCTCAGATAAGGCGTCTTTTCTTTTCTCCCTTTTCTTTGGACGAGCAAAGAAAAGGGATGACAACAATTATTGTTTTCGATGTGCCAGCACAATGGGAGGTTGCCCGTTAAACGGGTTCACCATCCTCCCGATGGTCTTCGCCCCCATACCTGAAGCGCGGATGACGCTCTTGTCCCCGAAACGCTCCCGGATGCGGTCCATGGCCGCGTAGAGGTTCAAGGCCTCTTCCGTATCCTCAAACAGGTTGATCTGGTAATTCCCGGGCACCAGGTGGCTAAACCTGATCCCGACCAGGCGGACCAGCATCCGCCTGTTGTAGAGGGTGTTGAACAGCTCCAGGATCCTGGGGATGAGGATGTGGTCTGCACTGGTATACGGGATGCGCATCTGTTTGGAATAGGTATTGAAATCCGAGTAGCGCACTTTTACCGCGATGCAGGCAGTGAGCTTTTCCCCCCGCCTGAGCTGGTAGGCCAGGTTCTCCGTCATGGCGATGAGGATACCCCTGAGCCTGCCCACGTCTATGGTATCCCTGTCGAAGGTGCGTTCGGTGGAGATGGATTTGCGGTCCGAAAAGGGAATGACGGGGGTGTTATCCACCCCGTTGGCCCGTTTCCAGATCACCTTTCCATTGGCCCCCAGTACACGTTGCATCACATCCACAGGCATTTCCTGTATGGTCCTTACCTGCCTCAGCCCGAGGTTTCGCAGGGTCTGGTAGGTCTTGTCGCCCACCATGGGGATCTTCTTAATAGAAAGGGGGGCCAGGAAGGGCTTTTCATAACCAAAATCTACCTTCAGCTGGTTGTTGGGCTTGGCCTCATTGGTCGCCACCTTGGAGACCACCTTGTTTACGGAAAGACCGAAGGAAATGGGCAGGCCCGTTTCCTTCGTGATGGTCCGCCTCAGTTCGGTGGCGTAACGGTAGCAGCCAAAAAAGCGGTCCATCCCCGAGAGGTCTGCGTAGAATTCGTCAATACTGGATTTTTCGAAGACGGGGACCTTTTCCTTGATGATCTCGGTCACCAGGTCTGAATGCTTGCTGTAGGTGCCCGCATTACCGCGGATCACCACGGCCTCAGGGCAGAGTTCCCGGGCCATCTTCATGGGCATGCCCGAATGTACCCCAAAACCCCGGGTCTCATAGCTGCAGGCAGCCACCACGCCCCTGTCGCTGGTACCCCCCACCAGGATAGGCTTGTTCTTCAGCTCGCTGTTGATGAGCCGCTCCACGGACACAAAAAACGTGTCGAGGTCCAGGTGTAAAATCGTCTTTTGCATACAACCAGAAAAGGATAGCTAAAATATGGAATATTTCCATGTATTTGGATTTTTTCCATGTTAAAATTGTATGCAAAAATAAAAAAGGCCGTGTACTGGGTACACGGCCTGTTGTAATATTGAAACGTTTGGTTGTTATCGCCTAAAGCGACTGAAAAGCCTGTATGATCATAAACACCATAAAGGAGATGAACAGGCATCCCACCAGGATAAACAGGTCGATCAGATCAAACTTTTTCCGCATGGAGGTCTTTAGAAAGAACCGTGGTTCTTTAATCGAAGGGAAAACCAGTAATTATTCGGTAAATAAAGGCATAGAGCACAACACCGAACAGAATAAAACTAAACCAGGCGAAAAATTTAAAAAATTTCCTGATTACAAAGTTTTCTAATTGCTTAAAAGCCTCCAGGTAAATTTCCTTTAAAAGTATTAATGTCTTCATAACTTGATAAATAGGTTAAATTTCATTTGTTGCTTCCAAAGCTATTATACAGGCCAAAGCGGAGGGGAAAATTTGGCTGATCGTACCCGAAATGCAGATTAACGACCTAAGTACAGACCGTCATCCCTGGGAAAACGCTGTTTATCGACAGGCCCTGATTTGCCCTCATCCGATGTGAAGCAGAAGATGATCGATGAACTGCACAGGAAGAATCTCCTGATTTTGCAGGGCATAGAACCTACAGAAAGGGGATTACTCCAGGTGCGGGCTCGTGAACCCGAGCGTGGCCAGACCGATCTTTACCTCCGGGCAGGACATAAAGAGATCCCAAAGCAGCCCGGTCCGGTAGTTTTCGATCATGACCACCACAGGTCCCTGATCAATGGCCAGATAATTCTCTGCGTACCAATTCTCGGTGAGATTAAAGGCGTCGTAGAACCCATAAGGGCCCCACAACTGCTCCCGGTGGTTCTCATAAAAATTACGAAGGGCCTCCATGGAGTATTCAGGCGTATAAGGCAGGGAGGAGATGGCAGCAGTCGGACTGATCACTCCCAGGTCGTTGGTGGGGCTGTGGGCCGAATATCCCTGGTGGTTGTCGCTGGCTGTCAGGCCCCAGTTGTACCTTCCGTATCCCACATAGCCTTTGGGATTTTCAATGCAATAGGCCCGGTTGATGAGGCTGTGGTTCACGTTCTGTAGCCAGTAATCGGCGTAGGCGTCCTCCAGCCCCCTGGGGTCGAGTCCCAGGAAGGAATAATGGGCAAAGAACAAAGGCCCTCCGAAATCCGGGCCAAGGGGCAGGGTCCACTGTCCGTAGTATTCCTGCCCATTGGTAAAGTCGGCTCCCGAGGTCCATCCCTTGTGATACACAGAAGCCGATATGGGATGGGTGGGTGATGAAGCAGCAAGCACATAGGTGATCAGGGCCTCATTGTACCCCTTGATCTGGTGGTTGATCGCCCATTCGTCTTCGGGTGACCTGTGCCAGGTAAGCATTTCCTGGCCCCGGGTGTACCAGTTCCATTCCACCTCATGCCACAGTTGGTTGATCTTTTCCCGCAGGAGTATTTCCTCTTCTATGTTCCCGTCAAAATACTGGCGGGCCGTGAGCAATCCCTGGATCATAAAGGAGGTCTCCACGATATCACCCCCGTTATCCTCCGTAAAAAAGGGGCGTACTTTTCCTGTGCTGCCGTAATACCAGTGAGGAAAGGCCCCGTGGAATCTGTCGCCCGAGAGCAGGAAATCGACGATCTTGTGCAGGCGTTCCAGGGCCTCGGCGCGACTAATATAATTACGCTCCACCCCGACGACCAGGGCCATCACCCCGAAGCCTGAGCCTCCCGAGGTAACGATCTCATATCCTGATACCCCGTAGGCATCCCTGTTGGACCGTTCAAGCGCCATACCGCTTAAAGGGTGAGCAAAATCCCAGAAATACTTAAAGGTCTGGGACTGGACCAGGTCCAGGAGTTCTTCATCGCTTAATACTTCATGTGTGTTAGTAATCTCCTCTTTGGCCTCCTGCCCTTTCTCAGAACACCTCAGCAACAAACCAGCCGACAGGGCAATCGATACTTTCAGGACAAAAACTGCAGAACGCTTCACTTTGGATCTATTATTGGAGCCTAAAGTTAATTGAAAAGAATGTATCTCTTCCTGTATCCAAATACCTTAATCCAGAAGATCCGATTATCAATGGTGATCATTGAGGCAGCAGCCAATGAGTTATAGAGACCGGCCTATTGCTGTTCCCTGTTCTGCCAGGAGACACAAAATCCAAGATTCTGAAGCTACTACTTTTCGTTACAACAATCTGACGGACTCCCAAAAATCAGAAAAGCCCTTCAAGCAATACTAAGCTCAAAGGGTATGGGTTTACGTACGGTGGCCGTCAGTAAAAACCAAAATATATGTGAAGAAACAGAACTCTTAATTCTTGGTATCTACTTCTTCGTGATTCTGGTTCATCTTTTTCCTGCACGCGGCAATCTCAGCCGGAGTACACGGCCTGTTCGGACAGATCAAACACTTATCTACGATGTTGTCATCACTAATCTGATCGTATACAACTTCGTCATTGTTTGTACATGCCAGGGCCAACAGGAGGAACAAGCCATAAACATAGCGAATAGGAGAGTATCTTAGCTTCATAGGCAGGCTATTCATGTGATTTGGGCACTTTTAACGGTGTAATTTGATAAAAAGAAGTCGATTTTTATAAAAAGGTCGTTGAACTGCGGTAAAACTGAGATGAATTACCATTCATTTTACTAATTATCAGAGATTTAACTTAGGTACAACCTTATGACCCTGTAAAACTGAGATCATTAATCTTTAATGTTTTTGAAAAACAAAACCTGTCATTTAACTGTGCCGAACCTTAACTCTTTCTCAAAAAAAGACGTGTTCAGATAATGAACACGTCTTTTCATATGGATCTTTTATCACCAACATTGGCCGAACGCCCCCTAGCTCATTGAAGCCAGCATTTCCCTGGCCTCGCCCAGGATGAGGACATACTGCACACTGTTGAAATTGTCGTTTACGATCTCTTCAAAAAGTTTATTAGCCTTTTCATTATCTCCCAGATTTTTGTACGCCTTTGCCATCCAGTATTTATTGTACACATCGTCCGGATCCAGCTCTGCCATATGTTCCAGGGCCTTTTCATAATTGCCTTGCTGAAAATTCACGTAGGCGTGAACCTGGTGATACGGCCTCAATTTGTTGGGGTCATCGCTGGCTTCCAAATCGGTTTTGATCAATTCTGCTGTTGCAGCAGCT
>NZ_JBFGBM010000150.1:0-6790 GCF_041567615.1 Muriicola sp. | reverse complement strand
CCCTCCGGCATCGACCACCGCCAGGTCCGGTCGGTCGTCCGCGTCGAGATCCTCCGCGATCAGGAACACCGGATGTTCGCCGACGCCGAAGTCGGGCTGCCGGAGGTAGCCGCCGTCCGCACCGGCCAGCAGGACCGTGACGGTAACCGTTTCCGATCCTCCGGTGATCTCCGAGGTACTGATAGATGATCTGCAGACGGCTAACACTGTTGAGATCGTCAATGGGGTAGAAGGCGATTTTGAATACAGGCTTGACGAAGGACCTTTCCAGGCTTCCCCTGTGTTCCGGGAGGTGAGTCCCGGGATGCATACGGTGACCATCAACGACCTGAACGGTTGCGGAGCGGTAACCGAAACGATTATCGTCGTGGGCTTTTCCACTTTTTTTACCCCTAACGGGGATGGGGCGAACGACTACTGGCATATCGTGGGTATTGAGAACCTCAGGGATCCTGTGGTACAGATCTTTGACAGGTATGGGAAGTTGTTGTTTGTGATGGAGGAGGATTACCTGGGATGGGACGGGACCTACAACGGGATTCCCGTACCCTCTTCAGACTACTGGTTCAAGGTCTCCTTCCTCGATGAGAACGAGCAGCGGGTGGAAGCCAAATACGTAAATAATCACTTTTCCCTGAGGCGTTGACCCCGCATTTTTTCCAGGGTAAACCGTTCATCGATTTACCGCCAAAAAGAGGGTTGAACGTATACTAAATCCATCCCCATCCAGTTATACTTACTGTTCGAACTTTGTTCCTTAGCCCTGTAACCTATGCGTACGTTAGTTTGCGGCATATTCCTGCTTTGTTTTTGGTCCGTCGGCTTGTTCGCCCAGAATTCCCCTGATTGCCGCAGTGCGATCCCCGTGTGTGCTGATGCGCCGATCAATTCTTTTGCCGATGGGGGAGGGGACATCGATGATTTCGACCCCGACGTGATCAGGCAAAGTGGTTGCCTGGAGAAAGGGAGCGTCAGTTCGGCCAATATTGAGAACAATACCTCCTGGTACGTCTTCCGGGCCGGTACCCGGGGCCAGATCGGATTTGACATAGAAGCGTTGCCGGGCACCAGTGGAACGGTAACAGCAGAATGGGATTTTGCGCTCTACGGTCCGGATGTGGACTGTGCCAGCATCAGCAACGGTACGGCCCAACCCATCCGCTGCAATTACGAGGTGAATGACACGAATTTCACGGGTGTTGGGGTCAATCCCGAAAATGGACAGGAGGGTGCCCCGCCCCTTACAGGGAGCCAGAATACCTATGACGAGTGGCTTATTGTAGAAGAAGGGGAGATCTACTACCTGCTGATCAATAATTTCAACACAAATTTCGACGGGGACCCCGAACCGTACACCCTGACCTTTACAGGATATTCTGTAGACCAGGACCAGAACACCGCCCTCGACTGTACCCTCAGGGACGAATTCCTGGGTCTTGATATCGTGGCCTGTGAAGGAGACCCCGATATCGTGCTTTCTGCCCTGAATTCCCCTGCGGGTCCCGATATTGCTAATGTCACCTGGAGCGTAGACTACGAGGATGACGGGGTGATTGACCAGGTACTCGCCTCCGGCCCTGCAGAAACGGAATACACCGTCACCAGCCCTAATTCCGGGCGCTATTTTGTGGAAATTATTACCAACCTTGCCACGACCATCACAGACGATATTTTGATCACCTTTTACGGGACCCCTGTCCTCCAGGAAGTGATCATTCTGGACGATCTCTCAGACAGCAACACTATAGAGATCGTGGTGGATGGTGACGGAAGCTACGAATACGCCATCAACGGAGGAGAATTCCAGGATTCTGCCATCTTTTACGACGTACCCCCGGGTGAGAATACCGTGATCATCAATGACAAGAATGGCTGCGGCTTTACGGATCCCATCCCTTTCCTGGTGGTGGGGTATCCCAAGTTCTTCACCCCAAACGGAGATGGCATACACGACGCCTGGAACATCCTCGGGATCGAGACGCTTACAGACCCGGTGGTGTTTATCTTCGACCGGTATGGGAAACTGCTCAAGCAATTAGATGAGACCACCATAGGGTGGGATGGCACTTTTAACGGGAGGCCCATGCCTTCCTCGGATTACTGGTTCAGGCTGGATTATTCCCGGGATGAAGAGGGCATCATCGTCGCCAGTTCAGTAAGGGCCCATTTCTCTTTGGTGCGATAAAAAAAAGCCGGCAATTGCCGGCTTTATCTTTTTAAAACACTCCCCTTTTACAGGTTCAGTGTATATCCTACCAGGACGTTGGTGTTGATATTGGTCACATTGGCGGGGGAAGGGAATCCCGTGACAAAGAGGGTGTTCTGACGGCTCTGTTCGGCTCGGCTGAAGGCCAGGTCGAGCCTGCTGCCGCCGAAGTTGAATCCGAGCCCGAAAGAAAATGCCTCCAAATCGCCTACGGTCACGCCATCCTCATAGGGGCTGCTCTCAAACCGGTAACCCCCGCGCAGGCTCAGGTTCTCGATCCTGTATTCCCCTCCGATACGGTAGGTGTTCACAGGCCCGAGCTGGGAAGCGATGAATGTATTTTCATCACTGAAAACGGGGTCGAATATAGGACGCAATTCGGCCTCAGCCATATCCTGATACCCGTAATCGAAACTGATCAGGCCCTGAGGTCCGAAGACGATCGCAAGGCTTCCTGTAAGCTTGGCCGGGGTCTTGATGCGGTATTCGTCAAAGAGGTTCACCACATTGAAATCGATAAAGCCGATCTCCGAGTCTGCAAGATCCGAATTGATCCTCTGGGAGGTGTCGTCCAGGAGTCTGTACCAGGTAGGCGACTGGTAACTACCTCCTATACGTAGGTTTTCGTTCATCACGGCAATGGCCCCAAGGCTAAAGGAAAATCCGGATCCCTCTGTACGCAGGTAGTTGTCAAAGTTCACGAAGGAGATAGGGGAACTGGCATCGTAGCCCGTCTCGGTGAATTCCGTATACTGGTCGAAGAGCACATCGTGGAAGTTCAGGGAAGCTCCCAGAAAGAGATTCTGCTGATACTGTCCTGCAAAGTTCAGGGTGAGTTTGCTGTTGTATCCATTGGTGCGCCTGAAGTATTGCTGGTCTACGTTGTTGTAAACAGCGTTGGAGACATAGGCTGTATTATTGTTGTCGGTATCATCCACGGGATCGATCACACCTCCGTAATACCCCAGGAAGGCCTGCTGCTCCCGGAAACCGAGGTTAGCTCCGATATCGAGATACGCCTCCTCGATAAACTCCCCGTCCTGTATGAGGAGGGACCCGAAGGGAACACCCTGCGCAAAATTCAGGAAATAATTATCGATCCCCTGATTCCCGCTCCCGTTTACGAAGACCTCGTTGTCAAAATTCCTCGCCATATCGTAGTTCAGGGCAAGGGAGATTTTTTGCCATGGTGTATTGGGGTTACGGCTCTTAAAGACGAAAACGCCTCCGAGCTGACTGATATCCACAGAGTTTCGGACCTCCGAGCCGAGGGAACCAAAATAGGTGGATTCGTTGTTCTGATGGTAATTGGCCCCGGTGATTGTAAAGAGGCTGTTAGCAAAAACAGCAGAACCGGCGGGATTGATATTCAGGGAAGACATATCTCCTCCCAGAGCCCCGAAAGCACCGGCCATTCCCTGGAAACGGGCAGTGCCCTGAAGGTTCTCTGTGCTGTATCTCAAAACGTCATCTATGTTCTGGGCCGTTAAGGCCAGGCATGACATACCCATTATGAACGTTAGAAATCTTTTCATTGTACCTGTTTTTAAAAGAGTGAAAATAAAAGGGATTCTTACATCCTGCCACCTCGGCCTGAGGATCTGCCTCCGGAAGACCTGCCTCCGCCGCTTCTCATGCCGCTGGAAGATCGGCCTCCGCCGGAGCTTCTCATGCTTCCCGAGCTTCGGCTGCTGCCGCCGGAACTCCTGAAACTGCCGGAGCTTCTACTGCTGTTTCCGGAACTTCTGTAGCTGCCAGAGCTTCTGCTTCCGGAACTCCTGTAGCTGCCTGAACTTCGCGAACTCCTGTAAGCCCCACTGCTGCGTGAACTCCTGACCCCTGAAGAGGGTCTCGAGTATTCGGATGACCTTGAAGTTCCCGATGAACGGTAACCTCTGGGTGAAGACGGCCTTGCTGTAGTACCGCTGCTCCTTCTGTATATATTGTTTCTTGAGGAAGAATATCCGTTATTCCTGCCCTGGGCAGAGCTCCTGTTGTAATTGGGAGATACACGCGAGCTCCTGCTGGTGCGGTAACTTCTGTTCCTGCTGATGGCGTCCGCGCTGACCGATCGCCTTGCCGTGGTCCCACCCCTGTAGGAAGAAGAACTTCTCAGGCCGTTCCTCGAACTCAGGTTAGACCTGCCGCTGTCCCTCAATCGGGTGTTTCCACGAGGCGTATTCAGGTTAGACCTGCCTCTGAAGGAATTGGCAGCCAGTGTATTATTGTTGTAGAAACCTCTGCGGGTCCTGTTGAATCCAAAGCGGTTGTTGTAGGGATTTCCGTAATAGCCGCCCCAGCCCCAGTTGTTCCAGCCCCAGCCGTTCCAGGCCCAGGCACCACCCCAGCCGTTCCAGCCCCAGCCCCAGTTCCAGCGGTTCCAGCCCCAGCCCCAATTCCATCGGTTCCAGCCCCAGTTGTTCCAGCCCCAGCCCCAGTTATTCCATCTCCATGGACTGTATAGGCCACCCCAGTACCAGCCACTGTATCCCCAGAAAGGATCGGCCCAGATGGGGTTCCATCCCCAATTGTCATTGATGTTGATGACCACATTGGTAGGGTTATCTCCCCAACCGGGATTGCCGGCATAGGTTTCGTCCGAATTAAAATAGTCTGAGTCTCGCATGATGGCAAGGCTGTCTTCCTCAACCCCGCTGTAGTAGGAATCCACATCGGTGAAGATCTCGCCGTCCATATATTGATCTATTTCCTCTGCCCTTCTGCCGAAGTAGTCACCGTAAATACCGTCGTCCTCCTGTCTGGCTGGTCTTTCAACTGTTCTCGGAGTATTATACACGGTGCGCTGCTCTACTCCTGAACCGTAAATTCCGTCATTGTCGTAGTACGATGCCTGCTGATAGGAACCACAGGAAACCAGCCCGATGCCCAGTAGGCCCAGGACGGCTATTTTCAGGTTTTTTGGGTGGGGTAAGGAAACTATCATGGGTGTAAATTTATATTGTTGAACATATTAAAAATAGTTAGTTTTGCCCAACTATTCTTGCAAATAAGTTGCAAGTTTTGTGCCAAAGTACACCAAATGGGTAAAAATTTAACGACGCGAAAGGAAGATTATTCCAAATGGTATAATGAGCTCGTGATCAAGGCTGATCTCGCTGAGAATTCGGGCGTGAGGGGTTGTATGGTCATCAAGCCCTACGGATATGCTATCTGGGAAAAAATGCAGGCCGGGTTGGACAAGATGTTCAAGGAGACCGGGCATGAGAATGCCTATTTTCCCATTTTTATCCCAAAATCCTACCTCAGTAAAGAGGCGAGCCACGTGGAAGGCTTTGCCAAGGAATGCGCCGTGGTTACCCATTACAGGCTTAAGAATGCCGAAGATGGCAGCGGGATCGTGGTAGACCCCGAGGCCAAACTCGAGGAGGAACTGATCGTAAGGCCTACCTCAGAAACCATCATCTGGGATACCTACAGGCGCTGGATACAGTCGTACCGCGACCTCCCCCTGCTGATCAACCAGTGGGCCAATGTGGTGCGATGGGAGATGCGGACCCGACTCTTTTTAAGGACTGCTGAATTTCTTTGGCAGGAAGGGCATACGGCCCATGCCACCGAACAGGAGGCCATTGAGGAGGCCGAGAAGATCCTCGGGATTTACGCCGACTTCGCCGAGAACCATATGGCGGTTCCCGTGATCAAAGGGACCAAGACTGAAGGGGAACGTTTTGCCGGTGCCGTTGAAACCTATTGTATCGAGGCTCTGATGCAGGACGGAAAAGCGCTGCAGGCGGGGACTTCTCACTTTCTGGGTCAGAATTTTGCCAAGGCGTTCGACGTGAAATTTGCCAACAAGGAAGGACAGCAGGACTATGTTTGGGCCACCTCATGGGGGGTTTCAACTCGACTGATGGGCGCGCTGATCATGACGCACAGTGATGACAATGGTTTGGTGCTGCCCCCGAAACTCGCCCCCATTCAGGTGGTGATCGTTCCTATCTATAAGGGAATGGACCAACTGGAGGCCATTTCTGAGAAGGTGATGCCTCTTGTCAAGGAATTGAGGTCCCGAGGAATCTCCGTAAAATACGATGACAGGGATACGCACAAGCCCGGCTTCAAGTTCAATGAATACGAATTGAAAGGGGTGCCGGTGAGGCTCGCCATCGGGCAGCGCGACCTGCAGAATGGCACGTTTGAGGTAGCCCGGAGAGACACCCTTGAAAAAGAGACCGTAAAAGCCTCTGAAGTGATCACTCACATACAGGAACTGCTGAATAAGATACAGGAGAATATCTTTAACAGGGCTCTGGCTTACAGGGATGACCACATTACCAGGGTGGATTCCTACGAAGAATTCAAGACCCTGCTCGAATCCAAAGGCGGCTTTTTCCTGGCTCATTGGGACGGAACGGCCGAGACTGAGGAATTGATCAAAGAGGAGACCAAGGCCACCATACGCTGTATCCCCCTCGATGATGGAAAGGAAGAAGGGAAATGTATGGTTACCGGAAAGCCTTCGGCCCAGAGGGTGATATTCGCCAAGGCCTATTAAGGGGCCTTCAAAAAATAATCGGTGGGTGTTGTGGTAGTAAAAAATAATTGTATTTTTGCATCCGCAAT
>NZ_JBFGBM010000149.1:0-6856 GCF_041567615.1 Muriicola sp. | reverse complement strand
GAGGCCGAATCGTCACAAGTATATCTCTCCATGGCCTCATGGGCCGAAGTAAAAGGACTGGAGGGGATTTCCCTATTTATGTACCGTCACTCCGATGAGGAGAGGATGCACATGCTCAAACTTATTAAATATGTGAACGAACGGGGAGGTCATGCCCATATCACGGACCTGAAAGCTCCGAAAAAAGACTTTGGTAGTTTTCAAAAAATGTTCCAGGAACTCTACGAGCACGAGATATTTGTCTCTAAAAGCATCAATGAATTGGTGCAGGTCTCCCTGGATGAAAAGGACTACGCCACCCATAATTTCCTGCAATGGTATGTAGCTGAACAGATTGAAGAGGAAGCGCTGGCGAGGAATATTCTGGATAAGATCAACCTGATCGGGAATGACAAAGGCGGACTCTACCTCTTTGACAGAGACGTCCAACAGATCACCGCAGATAGCGCTGCTTCAGACATGGGCGAATAATTTAACATCTTATCTTTATTGATTCTAAATAAAAACAATTATTTTTGACTCGTTCAGCATAGCCGAATGGGCAAGAAGAAAAAGGAAATCAAGAAGAAGTTAAAAAAACAGGTCAAGGCCTACGAGGCCACCATGCGAGCCCTCTCCTGTGACAACTGCAAATCAAAGTGCTGTAATAAATACAAGAAGTGTGAGACCAAGCGTTGTAAACGCTGTCCCTGCTTCGACCTCCTGAAAAAAGTTGCCTGATTTTTAATGCCACCGGGTTACCAGTGAAACGGGCTTTAGATCACCCGAAGAGTTCACCATTTCTGTTTCTATTGTCTTCCCCTGTGTCTGGTAAAAAAGGGCCTGTATATTATATCCCTTCCCGTGGTTTTCTTTAATATCGCATTCCTCCTGATGCATGTGGTACGCCTTTCTCTTGTAATAGATGTAGGTCTTATATGCAGAGTATTCTTTTTCCTTTAATTGTTTTTCAAAAGAAAGCTGATCCTTCCAGTAATCGGTTTCATCTTCGAGGGAAGAGAATCTGAGGGACGCCTCCAATTGTGCATCGCTTAAGGCCATTTGCTGGTAGAATTCCAAATTGTCCACAGGGATTCCTTCTCCTTGTGTATATCCCCAATACACAACAAAGGCGAAGACTAAGATCACAATAGATTTAAAGGTTTTCATGGATCTAATCTCTTGTTTTTCAGTAATATAATTTTTGAACAAGAGGATATAGAAGGTAGGTATAATCTCTGGTATTTAAAAGAAAAGGGGGTAAAATACCCCCTTTATCGACCATGTGACAGCTTACTGTTTCCCGAGCATCAGCAGTTCGTTGCATTTGATCTCAGAAACGTATCGCTTCTCTCCTTCCTTCGTCTCATACGTCCTGTGGATCAACTTACCCTCAACCGCCACTTCACTGCCCTTCAACAGGAATTTTTCCACCACATCGGCCAGCTTACCCCAGACCACTACATTATGCCATTGGGTCTCGGTGATCTTTTCTCCCTTGGTGTTCTTATAGGTTTCATTCGTGGCGATGGAGAATTTAGCCACCTTGTTACCACTCTCCAGGTTCACTACCTCCGGGTCTTGTCCGAGGTTTCCAATCAACTGTACTTTGTTTCGGATTGCATTCATCATTTCTTCATTTTACGGTTACACAGTTAATACATTCGGTTCTTATCCCGACCCTGCTAACGTATTCCCAATTGATCATTATACCTGGTTATTACTTATTTATTTTCGTTTGTAAACGGTTGTAAACATTTACACGAATTTGTTTGGTTTTCCCCTGATCTTACGGAAGACATGCATCATATTTATTTATATATTGGAGATTCTAAACATATTCCTGTTCTTTTATGAAAAACATATCCCTTCTACTATTTCTTTTTTCCGGCTTTCTGCTGATCCATGCACAATCTCCTGCAGAAATGGCCTCAGCCATTGAAAAAGAAGCCTCAGAGAATTCACAGCTCCCCTTGCTCGCCCATGAACTCATGGACGTGGTCGGACCCAGACTCGTAGGGACGCCTCAGATGAAGAATGCACACGACTGGGCGGTCTCCACTTTTGCCAAATGGGGAATTTCTGCCGAAAACGAAGCCTGGGGCACCTGGAGAGGATGGGAAAGAGGGATCACCCATATTGATATGCTCTCGCCCAGGGTGGTCTCCCTGAGCGGGCGTCAACTCGCATGGAGCCCGGGAACCTCCTCAAAAGGGATCACGGCAAATCTGATCACGATCCCTGCCCTTCCCGATTCTGCAGCATATGCCAAATGGATGCCGGCTGTGAAGGGCAAATTCGTGCTGGTTTCTATGCCACAGCCGACCGGTCGCCCCGACTACAATTGGGAAGAATTTGCCACCCCGGAGTCCTTCGAGAAAATGAAAGCTGACAGGGATGCCATGGAAGACGCCTGGAACCAAAAAATAAGGAATACGGGCTACAACAGCAGGACCATTAATGAAGCCCTTGAGAAAGCCGGTGCTGCAGGCATCGTACAGTCCCGCTGGTCCTCAGGATTCGGGGCTAACAAGATCTTTAGTGCAGGCACCAAAAAGATCCCTGTAGTAGACCTCTCTCTGGAAGATTACGGTATGCTCTATCGCCTGGTGGAGAACGGTAGGAACCCGCTGATCAAGGTCGTGGCGGAATCCAAAGAACTGGGCAGAGTACCTACTTTTAATACCATAGCCACCATCCCCGGGACGGAATTCCCGGATGAATACATCGTGCTTTCCGCCCATTTTGATTCCTGGGACGGAGGCACAGGAGCCACCGACAACGGAACGGGGACCATCACCATGATGGAAACGGCCCGTATTCTTAAAAAGCTATACCCCAACCCTAAAAGAACGATCATTGTGGGGCTCTGGGGAAGTGAAGAGCAGGGACTTAATGGCTCCCGTGCCTATGTGGAAGACCATCCTGAAGTAGTGGAAGGCCTGCAGGCCCTCTTTAACCAGGATAACGGAACCGGAAGGGTAGTGAATCTCTCAGGGCAGGGATTTCTTCATGCCTATGAGTACCTAGGAAGATGGCTGGAGGCCGTGCCAGATAGCATTACCCGCCATATTGAGACCACATTCCCGGGAAATCCTGGCAGGGGAGGTTCGGATTACGCATCCTTCGTCGCCATGGGGGCTCCTGCATTTTCCCTGAGTTCCCTCAGCTGGAGCTACTGGAACTACACCTGGCACACCAACCTTGACACCTATGACAAGATCGTTTTTGACGACGTGCGCAACAATGTTATCTTGACGGCCATACTGACCTACATGGCCAGTGAAGACCCCGTAAAGACCTCCAGGGAAAAGGCTGTCCTTTCCATCAACCCCAGGACAGGGGAACAGAGGGAATGGCCAACCCCCCGATCGCCTAACCGGGAAGGTGGGATAGATTAACCTGTAAATCGCGCATACCATGAAATACATTCAATTATTTTTGATCGTCATTTTGATCATTCCTTCATCCGCAGATGCACAAAGGCGAAGGTCTCGCCAGGCTCCAGCCCCTCCGCCTGTCCACGACTCCTTGTTTCACGGCCTGAAATGGCGGAATATTGGCCCGTTCAGAGGTGGGCGCAGCGTGGCTTCCTCTGGGGTGGTCAAAGAACCCATGACCTATTATATGGGAAGTACAGGGGGCGGTGTCTGGAAAACCACGGATGACGGCATCACCTGGACAAACATCTCCGACGGCCATTTGAAGACAGGTACCGTGGGTGCTATAGCGGTTTCCGAAAGCAACCCCAACCTGGTTGTGGTCGGGATGGGAGAACACGCCGCCAGGGGGGTCATGACCTCTATGGGAGATGGGGTGTATAAGTCGACCGATGCCGGGAAAACCTGGAAACATATAGGCCTGGAATTTACCAGGCATATCTCGGATGTGGTCATACATCCCACCAATCCCGACATCATTTTCGTGGCTGCCCAGGGTGCACAATACGGCCCCTCGGAAGATCGCGGCATTTACAGGTCTGCCGACGGGGGCCAGAACTGGGAAAAGGTCCTGTATCTGGATGATACCACAGGCGCCTCCTCCCTTTCCATGGACATGAAGAACCCCCTCATCCTGTATGCGGCCATGTGGCAGCACAGGCGCTATCCGTGGACCATGGAATCAGGCGGCCCCATGTCGGGTCTCTTTAAGTCTACTGACGGCGGTCTCACCTGGGATAAGATAAAGGAGGGGTTGCCCAAAGAATTCGGAAAGGCAGGTATATCCGTATCCAGGGCCAACCCCGAGCGCGTGTTCGCCGTGATCGAAGCGGATGGCGAAAAAGGAGGTGTCTACCGATCGGACGATGCTGGTAAAAAATGGACACAGGTCAACAAGGACAGGATCAACATTGCACGTTCCTGGTATTATATGGAGATCTTCGCAGACCCCCAGGACGAGAATACGGTCTATGTGCTGAACGCCCCGGTAACCAAATCCATTGACGGGGGAAAAACCTTTTCCCCCCTTCCCACTCCCCACGGCGACAATCACCATTTGTGGATACATCCTTCAGACAACCAGAAGATGATCAACTCCAATGACGGAGGTGCCAATATTTCCAACAACGGTGGACGCAGCTGGAGTTCCCAGGCTATCCAGCCTACAGCTCAGTTCTACCGGGTGATTACAGACAACCAGGTGCCCTATCGGGTGTATGGGGGGCAACAGGACAATTCTGCCATTTCCATCGCCAGCAGGACCAATGATATGGGGATCGACTGGAAGGACTGGCATTCTGTGGCCGGATGTGAGAGCGCCTTCCTGGCCTTCGACCCCGACAACCCCGAAATCGTGTACGGAGGGTGTTACCAGGGCATCATCGAAAAATGGGTAAAGGCCTCCCGGGAAGGAAAAGCCATCAAGGAATACCCGGAACTGGCCCTGGGGAACGTCCCTGCGGATTTTAAATACCGCTATAACTGGAACGCCCCTATCATTACCTCCCCCCACGATCGGAAGACGATTTACCACGCCGGGAACGTCGTATTTAAGTCGACAGATGAAGGACAGAGCTGGTCCGTTGTAAGTCCGGATCTCACCCGCGACGACAAGAGCAAACAGGGCCCCGGTGGAGGTCCCTATACCAATGAAGCTGCCGGAGGGGAGAACTACAATACCCTGATGGCCCTGGTGGAATCCCCACACGAACAAGGCGTCCTGTGGGCGGGTTCCGATGACGGGCTGGTCCATATCACCAGGGACGGAGGAAAGACCTGGAAGAATGCAACTCCAAAAGAGCTTGGGGAGAGCATCATCAACAGCATAGAAGTTTCCCCCCATGATCCGGCGACGGCCTATGTGGTGGCCATGCGCTATAAATTCATGGACCTGAAACCTTATATTTTTAAGACCTCAGACTACGGACAGACCTGGACAAAGATCACGAGTGGGATCACAGGACCCCATACCTTTGTGAGGGTGGTCCGGGAAGATCCCATAAGACGTGGATTGCTTTACGCGGGAACCGAGACGGGACTTTACCTTTCCTTTGACGACGGGCAGAACTGGCAGGCCTTCCAGCTCAACCTGCCTGTAGTGCCCATCAATGATATGATCATTCAGGACAATGACCTCGTAGTGGCCACGGCAGGTCGTTCTTTCTGGATCCTGGACGACCTGGGCGCGATACAATCCAGTCCTCTGAGCGGTCAGTCATTGACGGTCGTCAAACCCAAAGACACTTATATGATCTTCGGGGGAAGCACGGACCGCCCTGTTCCAGGTCTGGGGCAGAACCCCAAATCTGGGGTGACCATCGATTATTACCTCGATGAGAAAACAGACAGCATCCCCCTTACCCTGGAGGTCATAAAAAATGGGGAGACCCTTCGGCTCTACTCCAGCAAAGCAGACAAAGACGTTAAGTCGTGGCCGGGAGGCCCATCCAAACCCGAAGTACTTCCGGCAAAAAAGGGATACAATCGTTTCACCTGGGATTTCAGAAGAGATCCAGTACCCGCGGTAGACATGGTTTTTGTTTACGGGAATTATGCCGGTTCCAGGGTAGCCCCCGGCGTCTATCAACTCAGGCTTTCTTTGGGAGATCGTATTGCGGAGACGCAGGTGAATGTGCTGAAAAATCCACACGTAGAAGCAACTTCCGCTGATTACGCAGAACAGCAAAAAATGCTCACGGATATCGAAACCATGATCTCCAACATCCACAGGGCGGTCAATGAAATGCGATCGGTCCGCAAGCAGGTCAAGGCATACAAAACGCTTTTGAAGGACAACGGGCGCGCAAAAGACCTCCTTGCCATGGGTGACAGCCTGGTTACCCGCATAGATCGCTGGGAGGAAAACCTCATCCAGCCCAGGCAGAAAACCTTCCAGGACGTAATCAATTTCCACAACCAGTTAAACGCCGAGCTGATGAACCTGAAGGACTACGTGGATGCCGCAGAACCCAAAGTAACCCAGGGCGCGAAGGATCGATATGCAGACCTTTTGAACCAGTGGGTTCAATTCGAAATGGAGTGGCAGACCATAGTAAAGACAGAAATGCTGTTGTTTAATGCCATGTATAATGATCTGGAATTACCGGCCCTGATCATGAAAGAATGAGGCCCTGAGATGGATTACAAAAAGGATATCAGCGAACAGATCGAACTTCACGATGTGGATGGTATCCGAAATTGTTTTGAACACGGCGTAAAGCCAAATGACACCTTCAGGGGTGAACCCCTTATCTACGAACTGACCAGTGAGTATCTGAGAAGCCCCAGGTTCATAGAGTGTGTACGTTTGTTTGTGGATTACGGCCTGGAGTTCGGGAATAAAGCACTCTTGGCTGTTCTTATGGACGATCATTCGTCCCTCTCGCAAATCATAAGCAGGGACCCCGGGACCCTCCAGCGGACCTTTGACCTGAGGT
>NZ_JBFGBM010000148.1:0-6870 GCF_041567615.1 Muriicola sp. | reverse complement strand
TCCGGACTGGACATCGATGCCCTGCGTATCGTGGCCAATGGGGTGAATAAACTCAAGAGCAAGGACAACGCGGTTATCGTGATCACCCACTACCAGCGACTCCTGGAATACATCATCCCGGATTTCGTTCATGTGATCCACGATGGGAAGATCGTCAAATCCGGCAGCAAGGAACTCGCCCTGGAGCTGGAGGAGAAGGGGTACGACTGGATTAAGAAAGAACCGGTAGCCTGAGATAATCAATTGGAGTACCCGGAAACGGGGCAATGAAAACAAGAGAAATGGATCTAAAGGAAAAATTAGTATCGTCCTTCATGGCTTTCGAGAATAATGTGGATATAGAACATCCTGTTCACGATATCCGGTCTGAGGCGATCAAGAATTTTGAAGCCAAAGGTTTCCCGACAAAGAAGGAGGAAGCCTGGAAATACACTTCCCTGAACAGTATCCTGAAAACGGATTTCAGCATTTTCCCCAAGGAGGAAAACGCCCTGGAATACCATCAGGTAAAGAAGTATTTCCTTCATGAGATCGATACCTACAAGATCGTTTTCATAGACGGGATCTACAGCTCCTATCTCTCGGAGACCACCCATGACGGCGTAGACATCTGTCTGATGAGTTCAGCCCTCACCAAACCCATGTACAAGCCGGTCATCGACGTGTATTTCAACAAAGCGGCCTCAAAAGAGGAATCCCTCACCACCCTGAACACCGCTTTCAGCCGGGAAGGGGCCTATATCTACATCCCAAAGAACAAGGCGCCTAAAAAACCTGTGGAGATCATCCATTTTGCTACCGGGAACGAAGCCTCCCTTATGCTACAGCCCAGGAACCTGATCATAGCTGAAGAGAATGCCGAGCTGCAGGTCATCGAAAGACACCAGAGCCTGACCGGAAATCCCGTCCTGACTAATTGTGTCACCGAGATCTTCGCGGCCAAAAATGCTATAGTGGACTATTACAAGGTGCAGAATGACAGCAAGGATGCATCCCTTATCGACAATACCTTCATCGCCCAGAAAGACAAGAGCGTGGTGAATGTGCATACTTTCTCTTTTGGGGGGAAACTTACCCGGAACAACCTCAACTTCTTCCAGAACGGGGAATACATCGAATCTACCCTTAAAGGGGTGACCATCCTGGGGGAAAAGCAGCATGTAGACCACCATACCCTGGTACACCACCAGGAGCCCAACTGCGAAAGTCACCAGGATTACAAAGGGATCTTCGGGGAAAAATCTACGGGCGTTTTTAACGGGAAGATCATCGTAGACAAGATCGCCCAGAAGACCAACGCCTTCCAGCAGAACAATAATGTGCTGATCAGCGATCAGGCGACGGTGAACACCAAACCCCAGTTGGAGATCTTTGCGGACGATGTGAAGTGCTCCCACGGGTGTACAATAGGTCAGTTGGATGAGGACGCTTTGTTCTACCTGCAGTCGAGAGGTATCCCAAGAAAGGAAGCCACCGGACTGCTGATGTATGCCTTTGCAAACAATGTGCTGGAGAGCGTGCGTTTACCAGAACTAAAAAATCGGATCAACAAGCTGATCGCCAACAAACTTGGGGTACGGCTTGGGTTCGACCTGTAACTTCGAGAATACATTTCCGGGATGACTGAGACACAATTGGATATTGCCAAGATAAGAAAGGACTTCCCCATCCTGAACCGGAAGGTGAACGGAAACCCTTTGGTCTATTTTGACAATGCGGCCACGTCCCAGACTCCAAAACAGGTGATCGACACTATCGTCGATTACTACAGTCGGTACAATGCCAACATCCACCGGGGTGTGCATGCCCTGGCGCAGGAAGCCACGGAGGCTTACGAAGGAGGGCGCAGGAAGGTGCAACACTTCTTTAACGCAGCCAAGGCTCACGAGATCATCTTTACCTCCGGGACTACCCACAGCATCAACCTGGTGGCCAACGGCTTTACCAGCCTGTTAAAGAAAGGTGATGAGATCCTGGTCTCAGCCATGGAACACCACAGCAACATCGTGCCCTGGCAGATGCTTTGCGAGCGTACCGGAGCTATCCTGAAGGTGATACCCATGAACGAGGACGGGGTGTTGAGGATGGATGAATACAGGAAGTTACTTTCAAAGCGTACGAAACTGGTAGTCTGCAACCATGTCTCCAATGCCCTGGGGACCATCAATCCTATTGAAGACATTATCCCTATGGCCCATACGGTCGGAGCGGCCGTACTGGTAGACGGAGCCCAGTCGTCTCCCCACGTAAAGGTGGACGTACAGAAACTGGATGTGGATTTCTATACCGCTTCCGCACACAAACTCTGTGGCCCCACCGGGATCGGAATGCTCTATGGAAAGGAAGCATGGCTGGCGAAACTGCCGCCTTACCAGGGTGGAGGGGAGATGATCGCTGAGGTGACCTTTGAAAAGACCACCTATGCCGACCTGCCCTATAAATTCGAGGCAGGGACCCCTAATATCTGCGGGGGAATCGCCTTTGGGGCTGCCATAGACTACCTGAACTCCATCGGTCTTGAAGCCATAGACCATTATGAGCACGAACTCCTGGTCTATGCCACGGAAAAACTATCCCGTATCCAGGGGATGCAATTCTACGGTACAGCAACCCAAAAAACAGCAGTAATTTCCTTTAACATCAAAGGGGTCCATCCCTATGACGTGGGGACCCTCCTGGACAAGATGGGGATCGCCGTGCGCACCGGCCACCACTGTGCCCAGCCCGTGATGGACTTCTTCCAGATCCCGGGAACCATCAGGATCAGCTTTAGCTTCTACAATACCAAAGGAGAGATAGACCGCTTTGTGGAGGCTCTGGAAAAGGCGCGGCAGATGCTGGCCTGAAATAAGGCTGGAAACCCCTGTGAATAAAATGTTAGGATTGACCCGGTCTGTTGAAAGACAGTAATACTTATCGTATTTTTGCGACAAAAGAAACAGGATGAGCAGCATACCCGAGATACAAAAAGAGATCGTAGAGGAATTTTCCATGTTCGACGACTGGATGCAGCGGTATGAGTATATGATCGAGTTGGGGAAATCCCTGCCTTTGATCAAGGAAGAATACAAGACGGAGGACCATATCATCAAAGGCTGCCAGAGCAAGGTCTGGGTGCATGCCGAACTGGAAGGAGACGAGCTGGTCTTTACCGCAGACAGCGATGCCATCATCACCAAGGGGATCATCGCCATCCTGATCCGGGCGTTCAGTCACCAGAAGCCCCAGGATATCATCGATGCCGATACGAAATTCATCGATGAGATCGGGTTGAAGGAACACTTGTCGCCCACCCGTGCCAACGGCCTGGTCAGCATGATCAAACAGCTGAAATTGTACGCCGTGGCTTACCAAACCCAATTAAATTGAGTGAGAAATGAGTGAGACCGCTATAGATACACAGGAAATGGGAGAGAAGATCGTGAAGGTATTGAAGACCATTTACGACCCTGAGATCCCTGTGGATATATACGAACTGGGTCTGATCTACGATGTCTTTGTGAACGAGGACCACGAGGTCAAGATCCTGATGACCCTTACTTCCCCCAATTGCCCCGTGGCAGAGACCCTGCCCGTGGAAGTGGAGGAAAAGGTAAAATCCCTGGATATCGTAAAAGACGCCGAGGTGGAGATCACCTTTGATCCCCCCTGGAGCCAGGACCTGATGAGTGAAGAGGCCAAGCTGGAGCTGGGCCTGCTCTAACCGTTTTCCCACAATATTCTGCCCATGTCTGAAGAGATCGTCAATCGAGTGAGTTCCAGTCCGCTGGTCACGTTCGACCTGGAGGATCACTATCCCCAGGGGAAGCGCATGGTGCTGGACATCAGCCCCTGGCTGATGGAAGGGGTCATCCTGAGGGAAAAGGAATTCAGGGCTGAAGTAGATGCACACGACTGGGAACAGTATCGGGATGCCTTTGTGGCCTTGCACTGTGCAACGGATGCCATCGTCCCCGGATGGGCCTTTATGCTGGTCACCACCCGTCTGCAGCCGGTTGCCGCAGAAGTAGTGCAGGGCGATCTGGAGCTGCTGGAGACCGTACTCTACAAAAAAACACTGGATGCTCTGGATGTAAGCGGCCTGCACGACAAGCCTGTGATCATCAAAGGTTGTGCAAATAAGCCCGTTCCCCCCAATGCCTATATCTGGGCTACCCGAAAACTGCAGGGTGTCGCCAGGAGCGTGATGTACGGGGAAGCCTGTTCTTCCGTCCCTCTTTACAAAAAGAAAAAATAAAAAAATCCCGGCTCAACGCCGGGATTTTTGCAGGTCTTACATTTGTTTTCAAATGTTCAATTTCGGGTTCTTGGTGTCGATTTGGGGAAATGAACACTAAGAAATAGTTCAGGGTAGGATTTGGGGATAAACACTTACACTTAACTACAGGGTAAAAGTAAAAAGAGGGTTGCTTTAGGCCAAATCTGTGTTGTAAACCACAGGGAATTTGTTGTGTGTCTTATGAAGGGTAAAAAACGTCGGTGAATGACACCCTCAATTCCTAATAGGCATCCAGGTTTTCCGGGTACAGGAAGTTGTTGTAGGGGAAGCGGGTGACGTGGATCTCCCTCACGGCATGGTAGACCCGCCTCTTGAATTCATCGAGGTTCTCCTTGTTAAGGGCCGAGATAAAAAGGGCATTCCCACCCATTCGCCTCATCCAGGTGTTCTCCCATTCGTCCAAAGTCATATGTCGGGCGGTCTTCTCCGTGGTCAGGTCGTCCTCGGCGATCTCTTCGGGCTGGTAGAGGTCGATTTTGTTAAAGACCATGATCGTCTCCTTCTCAGCACACCCGATCTCGCTCAGCACCTGGTTCACAGAATCGATGTGTTCCTCGAAGTTGGGGTGGGAGATGTCCACTACGTGCAGAAGGAGGTCCGCTTCCCTTACCTCGTCCAGGGTACCTTTAAAACTCTCCACCAGCTGCGTGGGTAGTTTGCGGATAAACCCCACGGTATCGCTCAGCAGAAAGGGCAGGTTCCCTATGACCACCTTGCGGACTGTGGTATCCAGGGTGGCAAAGAGTTTGTTCTCGGCAAAGACGTTGCTCTTGCTGATCACGTTCATAAGGGTAGACTTGCCCACGTTCGTATACCCAACCAGGGCTACCCGCACCAGTGATCCCCGGTTACCTCTCTGGGTCTCCATCTGCCGGTCTATCTTGGTGAGTTTCTTCTTGAGTAAAGCGATCCGGTCACGTACGATACGGCGGTCCGTCTCTATTTCCGTCTCCCCGGGTCCGCGCATCCCGATCCCCCCACGCTGTCTTTCGAGGTGGGTCCAGAGGCCTGTCAGGCGGGGCAGGAGGTATTCGTACTGGGCGAGCTCAACCTGGGTACGGGCGTAGCTGGTCTGGGCCCGCTGGGCAAAGATATCGAGAATCAGCCCGGTACGGTCCAGGATCTTACAGCGGAGCTGCTTTTCTATATTGCGCTGTTGCACAGGGGTCAGCTCGTCGTCAAAGATGACGGAGCCCACCTCGTGTTCTTTGACAAAGGCCTCCACCTCTTCCATCTTCCCACTCCCGATAAAGGTCTTGGGGTTGGGCACGTCTATGCGCTGCACATAGCGTTTGACTACCTCCCCCCCCGCGGTATAGGTAAGGAACTCCAGTTCGTCTAAGTATTCGGTGACCTTTTCTTCGTCCTGTTCCCGGTTGATGATCCCTATCAGGACGGCCTTTTCATGGTCTATGGTCTTTTTTTCCAGCATAGGGGCAAAATTACGAATTCTGACGGAGGTATATATTATGCCAGTCAGTGAGTATAATGTAGTATTTTAGGAAGATAATAAAGGAAGTGCTTCCTAATGACCAACTTTTGACCCATGATCAAATTTTTCAGACGGATTCGCCAGAAACTACTATCCGAAAATAAATTCACTAAATATATATTGTATGCCATAGGTGAAATTGTCTTAGTGGTCATTGGAATTCTGATTGCGTTAGGCATCAATAACTGGAATGAAAAGAGAAAGGAAGTTAATTTTGAACTGCAATTGCTGTATTCCTTTAAAGATGGATTGAAAAAGGATCTGCAAGACCTGGAGGGAAATGTTCGATGGCATAAAAGGGGGTTGGCGGCCGCAGACACTATTCTTTTTGCACTGGAAAACGACAAGGACTACGACATTGATAAGATCGCACGGAATTTCTCCGACTTTATGACCCCCACCTTCTTCCGGTATTCCACCAGTGCATTTGAAACTCTGAAATCCAAAGGGATAACCACGATCTCCAACAAACAGTTGCGGGATGCCATCATAGGGGTATATGATTCCCAGTACAATTTCTTTCTGGTGAATGAACGGTATTTTGTGGATGAGCTTGAAAGGGGATTTGCCGAGGTATTTCCCACCCGGTTTGAGTCGGCCTACGATTACGACCTCACCAAGCCGGATTTCCCGGGTAGCCTGAGACCCCTGAATTTTGAAGCCCTGAAAAAGGATCAGGAGATGTTTTACTACATCCGATCAACCCAGAATCGCACCCGCATCCTGGTGGACTGGCAATACGCCCAACTAAGGAGTAGAATCGTTGAATTGATGTCGAAGATCAACACTGAAATTGAGCATCTGGAAAGCCAATGACCCCCTGCTTACCAGAGATTTGATAAAAGGTATGACCGAAAAACAAAAAATGCTGGCCGGGCAGGCCTATGATTCCCGGGACCCTGAATTGCTCAAGGCCTACCACCGGGCGCGGAAGCTGTTGCAGCAGTACAACACCCTTTATTCCGAAAACCTGGAAGAGCGGGACCGTATCCTGGGCGAACTATTTGAAAAAAAGGGCTCCGGGGTCTGGATAGAAGCCCCCTTTTTCTGCGATTACGGGGAGCATATCTCCATCGGGGACAACACCTTTGTGAATACG
>NZ_JBFGBM010000147.1:0-6885 GCF_041567615.1 Muriicola sp. | reverse complement strand
TTGCCATTTCGTTCGTTCACTCTGGCCTTCTCATTACCTCTCGCAAAGCTGGAGGACCTGTTGCCATTTCGTTCGTTCACTCTGGCCTTCTCATTACCTCTCGCAAAGCTGGAGGACCTGTTGCCATTTCGTTCGTTCACCCTGGCCTTGTCAGTCCTTCCGGACCTGTATCCATCAGACCTTTTGTTCGTCCTGGCGATGGGCGTAGTCGTATTAGACCTCATAGCTCTGCCGGAATCTCTGAACTGTCCGTTGTCCCTGATATATCCGTTGTCTCTTCGACCCCGGTTCTCGCGGGCTACAACCCTGCGGTCATTTCGGTACAACCTTTCCCTTTCAGGCCTGTAATGGTATCGGTAATCTCTCCCCACCTGGGCGTAGAACCTTCTCGAGTTGTTTATGTAGGGCCTGTACCAGGTGTATCGGATAGGGTTATAGAACCTTCTGTAGGGCCTGTTGTACACCAGGCAAAAACCAAGTGCAGGTCTGGCAAAGTAATCGTGGAAGGGGCTATAGACATAATATCTGTTGTACACGTTCACAAATCCGTTGAATCTGTAGAACATTCCCCTGTTGTTGTAGAATACTCGCAATCCGCCAACACGTCTGAGCCTGCCGTTGTTGTACCAGATATTGATGCCACCGATCTGTGATACGCGACCGTAAAAATCGTAATAGACAGGTACGTTCTCGATCTGGATCACGGCTCCAAAATCGTCGTACTGAACGAATGGACTGTAATCAAATCCAGAGTTGAAGGTGATATTGCTCCTTCTGAAGTTGAGGTTCGCTCCAAAATTTACCCTGTTGTCAATGTAAAAATCGAACTCACCATCCGGATATACAGAAAATGTAATTCCGTTTTCTACAAAGATGACAGAATTGTTATACCCGAACACGCTGCTGACCATCGTGTTCTTGTCCAGCGTTGTAGCTTCTACTGAGCTGCCCAGTACAAAAGCTCCTAAGATGAGTAAAAGATTTTTCATGACTCTGTAATTTAAATTCTGAATACAACTATTTGCATTCATGTACAGAGTATTCAAACAGCGTGCCAAAAATCAGACTAACACATTAAGATGTTGGCAGACAGCATATTATATGAATGAAAATTTCACTTCTCTGGGAAATGTTGCGTCGATGTCGGTTCGATGAACAACAAAAGTGCGTTTAGGATTCTCGGGGATTGCAGGATCAGATCTTTGCCCGGAGATATCTTGCCGTATGGCCCTTGCCCTGGGCAACAATCTCCTCCGGGGTACCCTGCGCAACGAGGTAACCCCCATTTTCACCCCCCTCCGGTCCCAGGTCGATCAGGTAATCCGCGCATTTGATCATATCGAGATTGTGTTCTATGACCAGGACGGAATGGCCCGCCTGCAGAAGCGCCTCAAATGAATTCAGCAGTTTCTTGATATCGTGAAAGTGCAGTCCGGTGGTGGGTTCGTCGAATATGAACAGGGCCTTGTCCTTAGAGGCCCCCTTTACAAGGAAGGTAGCCAGTTTGATCCGCTGTGCCTCACCGCCCGAGAGGGTAGAGGAGGACTGACCCAGGGTGACATAGCCCAAACCTACATCCTGCAGGGGTTTCAGCTTGGCCGTGATCTTGCTCTGCTTGTGCTCTTTAAAGAAATTCAGGGCGTTGTCGATGGTCATATTCAGGACATCATCGATATTCATTCCCTCAAATCGTACCTCCAGCACATCTTTTTTAAAGCGCTTGCCCTGGCAGGTATCGCATTCCAGGTGCACATCGGCCATAAACTGCATCTCCACGGTGATCTCTCCCTCTCCCTTGCATTTTTCGCACCGGCCGCCGTCTACATTGAATGAAAAGTGCTTTGCCTGGTAGCCCCTGATCTTACTCAATTTCTGGGATGCGAAAAGACTGCGGATATCGTCATAAGCCTTGATATAGGTGACGGGGTTCGAACGGGATGACCTGCCTATGGGGTTCTGGTCTACGAATTCGATCCTTTTGATCTCCTTGTACTTCCCTTCGATCGCGCTGTGATGTCCCGCCTTGTCCCCATAGCCTCCCAATTCTTTTAAGAGGGCCGGATACAGGATCTTCCTCACCAGGGTACTCTTCCCGCTTCCTGAGACCCCTGTGACCACGGTCAGCATGTTCAGGGGGAAGGTCACATCTAAATTCTTCAGGTTGTGTTCCCTCGCGCCCAAAACCTTGATGTAATTAAGGCTCTTCCGGCGTTTCCCGGGAACCTTGATCTCTTCTGTGCCATTCAAATAGGCGGCTGTCAGGGTATCGGCAGCCAGGATCTCCTCAAAGGTTCCGCTGGCGACGACCTCACCACCAAACGTCCCTGCCATGGGCCCTATGTCGATGATCCGGTCGGCGGCCTTCATGATATCCTCATCGTGTTCCACCACGATCACCGTATTGCCCAGATCCCTGAGGGATTTGAGCACGCCGATCAGGTTTTCTGTATCCCTCGGATGCAGGCCTATACTCGGTTCGTCCAGGATATACATGGAGCCGACAAGGCTGCTGCCCAGGGAGGTAGCCAGATTGATGCGCTGGCTTTCTCCGCCCGAGAGCGTATTTGATTTCCTGTTCAGGGTCAAGTAGCCGAGTCCTACCTTTTGCAGGAATCCGAGCCGGGTATTGATCTCTTTCAGCAACCTGTTGGCGATCGTACGTTCGTGTTGCGTCAGGGAAAGGGCTTCAAAAAAGGAAACCAGGGAGGTGATAGGGCTATCGACCAGATCTGAGATGGACTTACCCTGGATCTTGACGTAATCTGCTTCTTTCCTCAGACGTTTCCCCTTGCAGAGGGAGCAGCGAGTCTTACCGCGATATCTCGATAACATAACGCGGTTCTGGATCTTGTAACTCTTTTCCTCAAGTTGCTGGAAGAATTTATGAATACCGATAAAATGGCTGTTCCCCTCCCAGACCAGGTTCTTTTGTTCCTCCGAAAGCTGGTACCACGGCTTGTGAATAGGGAAATCAAATTTGTATGCGGCATTGACCAGCTGATCCCTGTACCAACTCATGCTTTCTCCCCTCCAAGGGAAGACGGCATTCTCATAGACGGAAAGAGACGTGTTGGGGATTACGAGATCTTCATCTATGCCGATGACATCCCCATATCCTTCGCATTTAGGACAAGCCCCATAGGGGTTGTTAAAGCTGAAGAGGTGCACATTGGGCTCGAGGAAGGTCATTCCGTCCAGCTCGAAGGTGTTGCTGAAGGTGGTTTGCTTCCCCGTGGCCAATTCCTCTATGATGCAGGTCCCCTTTCCTTCAAAAAAAGCTGAATCCACCGCATTGGCGAGGCGGTTGAAGAAATCTTCGTCTTCTCTTTTTACGATCCTGTCCACCACCAGGTACAATTGATCACCCACCTCCTGGTGCAGGTCCTCATCGATGCGGTGCACCTCTCCACCGTATTTCACTCGCGCATACCCTTGTAAGGACAAGAGCTGCAGGGTCTTTTTCTTGTCCCGGTTCTCCGGGATGGTGATGGGAGCCAGAAGCAACAGCTTGGTATCCTCCTCAAACCCTTTGACAAAGGAGACAACATCCGTCACCGTATGCTTTTTTACTGCTTCTCCGGAAATAGGGGAATAGGTCCTGCCGATCCTGGCAAAAAGCAATTTGAGATAATCATAGATCTCGGTACTTGTCCCTACCGTAGAGCGGGGATTGGTGGCGTTCACTTTTTGTTCGATGGCAATAGCCGGGGCGATCCCCCTGATATGGTCTACCTTGGGCTTGTCTAGTTTTCCCAGGAATTGCCTCGCGTAGGAAGACAGGCTTTCCACGTATCGTCTTTGACCTTCGGCGTACAATGTATCAAAGGCAAGACTCGATTTGCCCGAACCTGAAAGTCCTGTGATCACCACCAACTGGTTCCGTGGGATCACTACATCGATGTCCTTCAGGTTGTGGAGCTTGGCCCCTTTGATGATGATATTTGTCTTAGGATCTGCCTCCGTAAGGGTGTTCATATTCTCGTGGAAAGTTGCAAAGATACGATATGAAAGCACCAATAACCAGTCTCATTGATCATCCGATCCCAAAATGTTAAAAATAAAGCCCTGGGGTTGATCACTCATATTTTTTCTATATTTGAAGTAGCAAACGTCAAGAAATACGCCTATTCCACAACATTACTTTTTTGAAATTTAAGAGTTAACGTCGCGTTCTGCGCAGCCCACGCGACCCCTAAATTGAACCAAAAAAGTAATTGTATGTATTCTACGATTGACGATGCCACGCTTATCCGAAATTATATCAGTGGCGATGAAAAAGCCATTGAGGAATTAATCAACAAACACAATCAACGACTTAGCAGCTATATCTATTCCAAGGTAAAGGACATGTCCGTCACCGAGGATATCTTCCAGGACACTTTTATCAAGGTGATAAGTACTTTTAAAAGGGGTACCTATAACGAGGAAGGGAAATTCCTGCCCTGGGTGATGCGAATTGCTCACAACCTGATCATCGACCATTTTCGCCGAAACAAGCGCATGCCCAAATACCAGGGAAACAAGGAATTCAATATTTTTTCCGTCCTGACCGATGATAAACTAAATGCGGAGAAGCAATTGATCAAGGACCAGATAGACCAGGACCTGGAAGTCCTCATTGAACAGTTGCCCAAGGATCAACTGGAAGTCCTGCGGATGAGGATCTACCAGAACATGAGCTTCAACGAGATCGCAGAAAATACCGAGGTGAGCATCAATACAGCATTGGGACGCATGCGCTATGCCCTGATCAACCTGAGGAAGCTGATTGAGAAGAATCAAATTGTTTTAACGAATTAATCTGTACTAGGTCGAGGAAATCCATCAATCCTGTATCTCTGGCGTTTATTAGGAGTAACATGAGATATTATGGAAAAGTTGTACCCCGTACCTGAATCCCAATGCAGACTTATCAAGAGTCGGCATGAAACCATTAAATTCCTGCTCGACTACTCAAAATCCCTTCACATCCGTGAATTCAAGGGGATGACCATTGAGAACAGTCTGAATTAAGTAGCGTAGAATTGCCGGCGGTAATGCCGGTACTAATAAATCAGGGGCACCTTCTTCGGGAGGTGCTTTTTTTATTCCTTCATTTTAGGGTCCGCAGTACAGTCAAAAAGGCCTCTTTAGGGCGTCTTAAAATCCCTGTCATTTACGAATACGCCCGTTCACATCAAGAATCAGGCATTTGACAACATTGTTTTTCCCGAGGTAAGGTCTTTGGGTACTTTTAGAATGTCTTTGAAAAACACAAAACTCAAATTGATCTGAAAACCTTAGTTCCCAAGCCTGGCTGAAGAACTAACAAAAACCAAAAGATACTCTAAACTATGGAACCACAAAGGGACGACTCACTACTAGTTCAGGATTACATCAGCGGGGAAGAAAAGGCACTGGAGATTCTGATTAACCGACACAACCAGCGCATCAGCAGCTTTATCTATTCCAAGGTACTCGACAGGGATGTTACCGAGGATATCTTTCAGGACACCTTTATCAAGGTCATCAAGACATTAAAAAAAGGAAATTACAGCGAAGAAGGTAAATTCCTGCCCTGGGTCATGCGTATCGCCCACAATTTGATCATCGACCACTTCAGGAAGAACAAGAGGATGCCCAAATTCGAAGGAAACGACGATTTCAATATCTTCTCCGTGATAGGGGACGATAAACTCAATGCAGAGAAACAACTGATCAAGGATCAGATAGACAGCGACTTGACGCTCCTGATAGAGGAGTTGCCGGACGATCAGAAGGAGGTCCTCCTTATGCGTATCTACAAGGATATGAGCTTTAAAGAGATCTCGGAAAACACAGGAGTGAGCATAAATACTGCCCTGGGAAGGATGCGGTATGCCCTCATCAATCTGAGAAAGATCATAGACAGGCATAATATAGTTCTGACAAATTCATAGTTCACAACAATTTTTACAATATTTCCATAGGCCTTGCGTTATCTTAACATAACGACATCGCAATCCTATGGAAAAAATTTACTCAACAAAGAAAAATGTCTGCGAGACCCCTAAAGTTGGGCCTGAGACCATCCGGTTTCTGCTTGACTATTCGAGGGCACTGAGAATCACAAAACACAGGAAGTTCAGTTTCGATCTGATCCTGAACTAAAAAAGTAAAGCCCGCATCAGCGGGCTTTTTTCTTTTTGAGATATTCGTTGATGACGGATCTCCTTCCGATGGTTCTTGTGATGACATCCTTTTCGAGATCCCACCCCCGTGCAGGGGAATACTCTCTGCCATACCAGATGATCTGCAGGTGCAGATCGTTCCACAAATCCCTGGGAAACAGTCTTTTAGCATCTCTTTCGGTTTGAAGGACGTTCTTTCCCGATGAGAATCCCCAGCGGTACATCAGCCGGTGGATATGGGTATCCACAGGAAATGCCGGGATGCCAAAGGCCTGGGATACGACTACGCTGGCCGTCTTGTGGCCCACCCCCGGCAATTCTTCCAGCAATTCGATTTCGCTGGGCACCTTTCCTTCGTATTTTTCTACCAGTATCCTGGATAAACCGTGAATACCTTTTGATTTCATGGGGGAGAGCCCTACCGGTTTGATTATCTCACGGATCTCCTCTACGGTCAGTTTGATCATGTCGTAGGGGTTATCGGCTTTGCGGAACAGCATGGGCGTGATCTGGTTTACGCGAACATCAGTACTCTGGGCAGACATGAGCACGGCAATGAGCAGGGTGTACGGATCCTTGTGTTCCAGTGGGACGGGAATCTCCGGATAGAGGTCATTGAGTGTTTCTATCGCAAAGGATACTTTTTCAGATTTGGTCATATATGATTATTTTTATGCGCACAAAAATAATTGCGTATGAAAACACTTAAGAAAGGGGACAAAGTACCTCAATTTAC
>NZ_JBFGBM010000146.1:0-6896 GCF_041567615.1 Muriicola sp. | reverse complement strand
GATAAGTTGGAGAATTTGAAAAGCTCCCTGCAGGTCAGGCAAGGGAAGCCTGAAGAAATCTGGCGCGACATCATCCAGAAATTCGATGTTGAAGCAGTATATACCAACAGGGATTACGAGCCCTATGCAACCAAGTGGGATAAGGAGGTGACAGAATTCCTTAAATCAAAAGATATTGCTTTCCACACCTTTAAGGACCAGGTCATTTTCGAAAAGCATGAGGTCGTAAAAGACGATGGGGATCCCTATGTGGTCTACACCCCCTTTATGAAAAAATGGAAGGAGCATTTTAAACAGGAGCAACCCCTGAAAAACTGGGAGCCTGAGTTCAAAGGGTCTAATTTATTCAGGGATGAAAACCTTCCTAATCTCACTTTGAAAGAAATGGATTTCGTGGAGTCTGAGATCAAAGTACCGGAGTACGATGTTTCCTCTTCTATGATCCGGGACTACGAAAAGACCCGTAATTTCCCTTCAAAGGAGGGAACTTCCAGATTGGGACCACATTTGCGATTTGGGACGGTTTCCATTCGTAAAATGGTCAACAAGGCCATGACCGAAAAGAATGAGACCTTCCTCAATGAGCTTATCTGGAGGGAATTCTTTATGCAGATCCTCTGGCATTTTCCTCATACAACACATAAGGCCTTTAAGGAGAAATACGACCGTATCAAATGGCGCAATAAGGAAGAGGAATTTGAAAAGTGGAAATCAGGTAATACCGGTTACGCCCTGGTGGATGCCGGGATGCGCCAGCTCAATGCCACCGGGTACATGCACAACAGGGTGCGAATGCTGGTGGCCAGTTTCCTTTGCAAGCATCTGCTGATCGACTGGCGCTGGGGTGAGGCCTACTTTGCGTCAAAGCTCCTCGATTATGAGCTCAGCAGCAACGTCGGAAACTGGCAATGGGCGGCAGGCAGCGGGGTAGATGCCGCTCCTTACTTCAGGATCTTTAACCCCATGACCCAGATCGACAAATTCGATAAGGACAGGAAATACATTAAAGAATGGGTTCCCGAGGCAGATACGGAAGACTATGTGTCCAAGATGGTAGATCACAAGGAAGCCCGCGAGAGATGCCTCGAAACCTATAAGGCAGCTTTGAACTAAGCCCACCTCCTGAACTTTCATGGCCGGATGTTGATCAGGTTTTGCTATATTTAGTACCTAACCACTAAGAAACCGCCGTTCATGAAATATTTTACTTCACTCGTTTTATTATTATTTGTGATCCCCGTGACCGGGCAAAAGGTCAGCGGAAATAAAAAGGCCATCCTTTCTTCCATCGAAAAGCACCAGGACAGGCTGGTCCAGATCAGTGACTCCATATGGGCCCTGGCGGAAACAGCTTTCGAGGAGACGGGATCTTCTAAGATCCTCGCGGATTATGCAGAAGCCAATGGTTTTGAAGTAGAACGAGGCGTTGCCGGAATGCCAACAGCTTTTGTAGCCACCTACGGATCAGGAAAACCGGTTATTAGTGTGTTAGGAGAATTTGATGCTCTTCCGGGCATATCCCAGAAAGCACAACCCACAAAATCCCCTCTTAATGAGGGTGCAGCAGGCCACGGCTGTGGCCACAACCTGTTTGGCACTGCGAGCCTGGGTGCCGCCATAGCTGTGAAAGAGCTGATCGCCTCCGGAAAGGCCAAAGGCACTGTAAAATTCTTCGGCACGCCTGCTGAAGAAAAATTTTTCGGCAAGATCTGGATGGTCAAAGAAGGTCTCTGGGATGACGTAGACGTGAACTTGAGCTGGCACCCGAGCGCGGATACGGAGGCAGACGTACAAAGTACACTGGCATTGATAGATTTTAAGGTGGAATTCTTTGGCCAGGCGGCCCATGCTTCTGCCGACCCCTGGAACGGACGCAGCGCCTCTGATGCCCTGGAACTCTATACCACGGGGATCAATTACTACAGGGAACACATCAAACCCACCGTTCGAATCCACTACCACATACAGGACGGAGGGCAAGTGGTGAATGTAGTACCGGACTACGCCAGACTTTGGGTTAGAGTAAGAGACACCAAACGCAGTGGAATGATGCCCGTTTATGAAAGGGTTCGGGCCATGGCGGAAGGCGCGGCCATCATGGCAAACGTGGACTATAAAATCTCCCTGATCTCTGGGATTTATGAAGTACTGGTCAACCGGGCCGGTGGGGAAGTCATGCAAAGGAATCTTGAACTGCTGGGGCCGATCACCTACACTGATGAGGAAATGGCCTTCGGGAGGAAGATACAGGAAGAGACCGGTAAACCCCAGGTGGGGATGGTGAGTGATATCCCGCCCCTGAAGGAAACCAAGGAGAATCCCGGAGGAGGATCCACAGACGTAGGGGATGTGAGCTGGAATGTTCCCAACATCAACCTCGGGGTTACCGTGGCGCCCAAAGACACTCCCTGGCATTCCTGGGCAGTGGTGGCTTGCGGTGGGATGAGTATAGGGCACAAAGGGATGATCCAGGCTGCCAAAGCTTTGGGGATGACCATGACAGACCTGTTTGAGAATCCAAAACTGGTAGAAAAGATAAAGGCCGAATACAGGGAACGCAAAGGCGACGAGGTATATGAACCCATGATCCCTGAAGGTCCACCCCCCATTGGAAATTAATTAATACTATGTTCGGATTATTTAAAAAGAAGAGTCCGCTTGAAAAACTGGAAGCGGAATACAAGAAAGTGATGAAGGAAGCCTTTGAACTCTCCAAGGTAAACCGCAGTGCGGGAGACGACAAATACGCGGAGGCCGAAGAGATTCAAAAAAAGATCGAAGCACTCAATCAAAAAAAACAGTAAAGTGGCAGAAGGAGAAATCGTTAAAGAATACGGTCGGGAAGGCCTTGCCGTGATCTGGAAACCGAAGAAATGTATTCACTCCGAGGTCTGTGTTAAAACACTCCCTGAAGTATACAAACCCGATAAAAAACCCTGGATACATGCGGGTAACGCTTCCGTTGAATCCCTGGTTGAACAGATAGACCGATGCCCGTCGGGAGCCCTCAGTTACCGGTTGACGAAACAGGACAAAGAACTTAAATCCAAGAATAAAAGTATGAGTCAGAAAGTAGAAGTGACCCCGAATGGGCCCCTGATGGTCCACGGTGAAATCGAGATCAAGATGGTGGATGGTTCTACCGAAACCAAGAAACGTACCACGGCTTTTTGTCGCTGTGGCGCGTCAGACAACAAACCCTTTTGTGACGGGGGCCATAGAAAAATCGAATTCGAGGACTCCTGATCCTCCTGTTTTTTTTAGCTCAAGGGCACTAGTACCGATAGAAAGATTTTCATGAGATCCCTATGGACCCTTTCTTTGCTGATAACCGCCTTCTTGTATGCAAGGCCACAAGACCCTTCTGTGATCTCACACCTGGAAATATATGACCTGTCTACAGGACAGCGGACGGTTGTTCTTGAAGAGGAGGCCCATTTTGAAGCCCCTAACTGGAGTTCGGACGGGAAGTACTTTATCATCAACCAAAACGGATTGTTGTACAGGGTAACTTTGGATGGAAACTCCAAGGAGGTGATCCCCTCGGGGGAGGCGCAGAATTGTAACAATGACCACGGTATCTCCCCGGATGGCTCACTGATCGCCCTGAGCAACAATGATCCTGTTGAGGAGGCGCCTTACGGTTCGTCCCGAATCTATACAATTCCGATCACAGGAGGAATTCCCACGCTGATCACACCGAAAATGCCTTCGTACTGGCACGGCTGGGCCCCGGACGGGAAGTCCGTACTCTATGTAGCCCATCGCGGAGAGGACTTCGACATCTATAGCAAAGACCTCGATAATCCCGAAGAGATCAGGCTTACTTCAGATCCCGGCCTCGATGACGGCCCGGAATACAGCCCGGACGGTCGCTATATTTATTACAACTCCTTTCGTTCCGGGATGATGGAACTCTGGCGGATGCGGCCCGATGGATCTGAAAAAGAAATGCTTACCGATGATGCGTTTTCCAATTGGTTCCCCCACCCTTCCCCGGACGGGAAATACCTCGTTTTTATCTCATACTTAGAGGATCAGGGGGAAGCTCATCCGCCCATGAAGGAGGTGGCACTCCGATTGTACGATCTCGAAAACGGTAATATCCGAACCCTCTGCTCTTTCACCGGCGGACAGGGAACCATCAATGTGCCTTCCTGGTCTCCGGACAGCACCAAATTTGCCTTTGTATCCTATGAATTCCAACAGTGAAACCCCACCCACATGAAAAAATTCAAGATGAAACATCTGTTCCTGGTAGCAGTATTGCTTACTGCTCGCATTTTAATGGCTCAGGAAATCTCTTTTCGGATCGACCATTATTCCATGGTGGTGAAGGATCTCGAGAAAACAGGCGACTTCTATGCCTCGGTTCTGGGTTTGAGGGACATCCCCCACCCCACTCGTGCCGAAGGTTTCCGGTGGTTTACTATTGACGGGGTGGCCCAGTTACACCTGATCAGGAAGGACAACATACTGGGGACCCGTTCCAAAAGCGAACACCTTTGCCTGTCCACCCCAGATTTGGAAGAATTCATCGGTACGCTTCAAAAAAAGAGTATCCCTTATTGGGACTGGTTGGGCCATCCGGGCCAGGTAACCCTGAGAGCCGACGGGGTCCGGCAGATCTACCTCCAGGACCCTGAAGGAAACTGGATAGAGGTCAACGATGCAGGACCATAGCCGGTGATTCCTTAACATATCTATAAGACTGTGGAAATTCTGCAATCCTTACTTTTGGGCTAAATTTTTCGTCATGCCCAATTCCATCAAGAAGATATTTCCCCTGGGATTCCCCTGGGAAACACAGGATCCCTTCCTTTTTTGTGTCTATCACCTGGACCACTACCCCAAAGGCAATGATGAGATGGGACCAGCCGCCTCCCTGGAAGGAAGAAATCTGGGGAATGACTTCGCCCCCAATGCCCTGGGCTGGCGTATGTACCACGGGCATACGGTACCAGGATTCCCTTACCATCCTCACAGGGGCTTTGAGACGATCACCATTGTTAACAAGGGCTTTTGTGACCATTCGGATTCCCTGGGTGCTGCCGGACGTTTCGGGCAGGGAGACGTACAGTGGATGACAGCCGGCCGGGGCGTACAGCACTCCGAAATGTTTCCCCTCCTGCGACAGGACAAGGACAATCCGCTGGAACTCTTCCAGATCTGGCTGAACCTGCCCAGGGATAAGAAAATGGTAGACCCCCATTTTAAAATGCTGTGGCATGAAGAGATTCCTGAAATACACGAAAATGGGACTCGATTAAAGATCATTGCTGGAAGATATGCCAGGACTGAAGCTCCCGCTCCTGCACCGGATTCCTGGGCGGCTTCTGAGGAGAACCATGTGGCCGTTTGGAACCTCCACCTCGACCCTGGAGCGAGTTTTACCTTCCCTGATATTCCGGAAGATGTGAACCGCACCCTGTATTTCTATGAAGGCGACTCGGCCGTGATCGAAAGTACCCGCATCAGGCCTGATCACGGTATTACGCTCGATACAAATGCTGTTGAGTTGACCAACAACGGACTGGAAACAGGTCATTTTCTTTTGCTTCAAGGAAAACCCATAGGGGAACCTGTGGCCAAATATGGCCCCTTCGTCATGAATACAGAAAGGGAAATACAGCAGGCCATGGATGAGTACAGGCTGACACAGTTCGGAGGTTGGCCCTGGCCCTATCCCGACAATGTTCACGACAGGGATAAAGGAAGGTTCGCCAAATATCCCGACGGTACACTGGTAGAAAAGTGATCATGGCAGACGTAACTCGGCTCCTCCTGGATTTTGGCCTTTTCGTGCTGATCTGGATGGTACAACTGATGGTCTATCCCAGTTTTATCCATTTCTCTAAAAATGGTCTGGCTGAGTGGCATAAAAAATACACCCCGCGTATTTCCTTTCTCGTCGTACCTCTGATGCTTGGGCAGCTTATGGTCTATGGAGCATTATTACAGGAAGCAAAGACTTTTTACACCATTTCCTGCTTCATCCTGGTCCTGCTGGTCTGGCTGGTGACCTTTACCGTTTTTGTCCCTAGGCACAAGGCTATAACTGCCGGGAATTACACGGAACAAACCCTTACGGAATTAGTGAATCTAAACTGGATCCGAACCGTTCTTTGGTCTGCACTCTTCCTCTGGAACTATGCCGCCCTTTAGAGATCAGGAGCCGATGTGAAACCCCCGAGCGAGTAAGCCCTCCGCTTTTTCGGGATGCCTTTTGAGAAAGACTGCAATAAAAGGACATAAGGGGGCCATCTTCAACCCTTCCTCCCTGATGTGGTCCAATACCTTATTGACAAGTGTACTCCCGATCCCTTTGCCTTCCAGGGCTACCGGCACCTCCGTATGGGTTAAATAGATCGTACCCTGTTGATTTAATATATACTCCACATAGGCTGTGCCCCCGTCAAGGCCAAGTTCAAAACGATGCTGGTTTCCCACCTTGTTCTTTACTATCGGAATGTTATTGGCCGAACCTTTCATCAGACCCTGCTGATATGGGCTCCGATGGCCCTTAATCGGGTGTCGATCGACTCATATCCCCTGTCGATCTGTTCGATGTTGTGTATGGTAGAGGTCCCCTTGGCAGACAGCGCTGCGATCAGCAGGGAGATCCCTGCCCGGATATCGGGGGAGGTCATGACCGTGGATTTCAGGGTTGATTTAAAATCGTGTCCGATCACCGTAGCCCTGTGTGGGTCACACAGGATGATCTTGGCTCCCATGTCAATGAGCTTATCCACAAAGAAAAGTCGGCTTTCAAACATCTTCTGGTGTATAAGCACCTCCCCTTTCGCCTGGGTAGCAACCACCAGGATAATACTGAGCAGGTCCGGGGTCAGGCCGGGCCAGGGAGCATCGGCAATGGTCAGGATGGACCCGTCTAT
>NZ_JBFGBM010000145.1:0-6903 GCF_041567615.1 Muriicola sp. | reverse complement strand
GGGGCGCCATGTGCCCGAGCTATCACGCCACTCGGAATGAAAAGGATACCACCAGGGGAAGGGCCAACGCACTCAGGGAATTCCTTACCCATAATCCCAGGGAAAACAAATTTGATGCGGCAGAGCTGAAGGAAGTATTCGACCTTTGCCTGAGCTGTAAGGCTTGCGGGAGTGAATGCCCCAGTAACGTGGATGTGGCCACCCTGAAAGCCGAATTCATGTACCAGTACCAGGAAGAACACGGGTATACGTTTCGCAACAAGCTCTTTGCCTACAACACCCGTGCGAACCGGATCAGTGCGAAATTTCCTCTGTTAAGCGGAGCATTCCTTCAAAATAGGATCACCGGGAAGCTGGTAAAAAAAATAACAGGGGTTGCCGGGGAGCGGAGTATCCCGATGGCCCGAAAATTTGATTTTCGGAAGTATCTGAATTCCAAACCAGACCTTACTTCTGAAAACAAGGGGAAACTCGTTCTCTACATTGACGAATTCACCGAGTACCTCGACATCGAGGTTGGAAAGGATGCCATAGATCTGCTGCATACCCTGGGATATGAGATCATCCTGTATTTCGGGGAGAGTGGCCGAACTTTTATTTCCAAAGGCTTCCTGAATCAGGCCAGGGAGCTGGCAGCAGCCAATCTCCAGGCTTTGTATCCTTTTACCTCAGAAGGCATACCTGTTGTTGGACTGGAACCTTCCGCCGTTCTGAGTTTCAGGGATGAATATCACCGTTTCCGACTGCACCCCGAGAAATTGAGATCGCTCTCGGAAAACAGCCTGCTGATCGAGGAATTCCTGGCAAGAGAGATCGGGAAAGGCAATATCTTCTCCTCTTCTTTTACGGCTGAAGAAAGAATTGTGAAGGTGCATAACCACTGTCACCAAAAATCACTTTCTGATCAGAAGGTGACCTTTGACGTGTTGAATGTACCTGAGAATTACAAGGTAAGGATCATCAATTCGGGTTGTTGCGGGATGGCCGGTTCTTTTGGCTATGAGAAGGAACACTACGAGGTCAGTATGAAGATAGGTGGACTGAGGTTGTTCCCGTCCGTCTCCAAGGCAGCTGAGGATACTTTAATTGCAGCCAATGGCACCAGTTGCCGTCACCAGATCTGGGACGGAACGGGACGGAAGGCATATCACCCGGTATCCATTCTCAGAAATGCACTGAAGTCATAGCCTCAGGAAGCTGTCCTGGATCTTTCCCTGGTTTCAGTGAGGTCTCCAAGTTTGCCAGGGAATCCGGGTATTTCCATTTCCCTGACCTCCTCATCCCCGTAAAAGGCTGTGAGTTTGTCGTGTTTGAAACTGTAAAGCTTCCATCTCCTGAAGGAATACTCCAGGGCAGTGAGGTGCTCGACCCAATCGCCGGAATTCAAATACAGGCAACGACCCTTGTTTGACTCATAATAGGCCTTTCTCGGTTGATGGCTATACCCGCAAATCAAGGTGTCGTATTGATTCTGAAGTGCCATTGCCAGGGCTGATCGATCGAATTTGCTCAGACTGGACAAATCCCTAAGAGAGCAGGCTTTCGCGTGAATATCCGGAGAACCCTTCGCCAAACTTTTCTTTGACGAGTATTTCTGGCTGAGCGTATGCTTCAGGGAAAGAATTTTCAATCCCACTGGTCCAGCCTTGATCAGCCATTTGGCGAGGGCAGGGGAGGTATCAAAAACACTGCCGTGAAGGATGAAGGTCGACTTACCATCGAGGTCCAATAGCAACCTGTCCTGAAAATGAAGTTTGCTGAACATACTTCCGGTAAATTTTTTGAATAAGAAATCCCGGTTACCGGACAGGTAGTAAATTTCCGACCCTTCAGAAAGCAGGGAAAGGATCTTTTTGATCACCTTCAGGTGGCTTTTTGGAAAATGATTTCTCCTGATATGTGAGGGGTGAATAAAATTTCCGTTGAGCACAAGTGTTTTCGGTTTGATACTGCTCAGGTATACAAGCAGTTCTTCTGCCTTGCTGTACTGTGATCCCAGATGGACATCCGAGATGACCACGACATCTATTTTGCGCTTCTTCAAGGATAGGTCATTTACTGGCAAATTTATACCTGTCGGGATAATCGAATGATAAGAAAAGGTGAAGTCTTCTGTACAAACAGGTTAAATTTCGATGAATGAGAAGCTCAATATGTTAAGCCAATATTAAACAATCCCTGTTTTGGTTTCCGGACTGAATAGACCTATATTTGGCTTCCGAGGAAGGAACATTAAACCCGGGGAGGTTATTCAAAAAACGGATCATGGCCGGAAATTCTTTTGGCACTCTTTTTAAACTTACCACGTTCGGCGAATCTCACGGGGAGGCTATAGGCGGGATCCTCGAGGGTTGTCCTCCGGGGGTTGAGATCGACCTGGAGGCTGTTCAGCGGGAAATGGACCGGAGAAAGCCCGGTCAGTCTGCCATTGTTACCCAGCGCAAGGAAGCAGACGAGGTCAGGTTTCTCTCCGGCATCTTCGAGGGAAAGACCACGGGTACCCCCATCGGCTTTGTGATCGAGAACAGCAACCAGAAATCCAGGGACTACGACCACATTAAAGATTCCTACAGGCCATCCCATGCAGATTACGTATACGATCAGAAATACGGCTTCCGCGACTACCGGGGTGGAGGACGGAGTTCTGCCCGAGAGACCGCGTGCAGAGTGGTGGGTGGAGCTATTGCCAAACAATTCCTGAAAGAGTTAAAAATAAATGCATTCGTATCTCAGGTTGGAAGTATTACTTTAACTAAAAGCTACCAGGAAATAGACCTGTCTTTGATCGATTCTAACCCGGTTCGCTGTCCTGACCCTGAAACCGCTGTCGCCATGGAAGACCATATCAGGGAGGTCCGAAAAGCAGGCGACACCATAGGGGGAGTCATATCGGGAGTTATACAGCAAGTCCCTGTAGGGTTGGGAGAACCTGTATTCGATAAATTGCACGCCCAGCTGGGTAAGGCCATGCTGTCTATCAATGCGGTCAAGGGTTTTGAATACGGCAGTGGCTTTGATGGGGTGACCATGAAGGGAAGCGAACACAATGACGCTTTCAATCCTGACGGGAGTACAAAGACCAATCACAGCGGAGGTGTACAGGGAGGGATAAGCAATGGCATGGATATTTATTTTCGCGTGGCCTTCAAACCTGTGGCCACCCTCATACAACCCTACGAGACCATCGACAAGAAAGGAAATAAGGTACAGGCCCAGGGAAAGGGCAGGCATGATCCCTGTGTGGTCCCAAGAGCAGTTCCCATTGTGGAAGCGATGGCGGCCCTGGTACTGGCGGACTTTGTTTTGTTGAATCGAAGTTTAAAAGCATAAGGAAAAAGGCTTAAGGCCGGTTTTGTCCATACAAATCGTATTCTATGAAGAAACTGGAATTACACTGGAAGATCTTGATCGGAATGATCCTGGGGATCATCTTCGGATTCGTAATGACCTATCCCAGTTGGGGTAGCCAATTCGTTCAGGACTGGATCAACCCCTTCGGAAGTATCTTCGTAAAGCTTCTTAAACTAATCGCCATTCCACTTATTCTGGCCTCGCTGATCAAAGGGATCTCCGACCTGAAAGATATTTCCCAATTTCGCAACATTGGGGTGAGGACCATCGTCATTTACATGATCACCACGGTGGTCGCTATAACCATCGGTCTGGTGCTGGTCAATGCCCTGAAACCAGGAGATGGAATATCACAGGACACCATAGACAAGTTGACGGAGACCTATGCCTCCGATACACAAGTCACCTCAAAACTCGAGGAGGCTTTCAGGCAGAAAGAAGGCGGGCCCCTTCAGTTTCTGGAGGATATGGTCCCCGATAATGCCTTTAGCGCCCTCAGTGACAACGGGCTGATGTTGCAGGTCATCTTCTTTACCATCTTCTTGGGGATCTGTATGCTGCTGGTTGGGGAGGAGCGTTCCAAGCCATTAAAAAATTTCTTTGATGCGCTGAACGAGGTGGTCCTCAAGATGGTGGACCTGATCATGCTTACGGCCCCAGTAGCGGTTTTCGCCCTGCTGGCGAATGTGGTAGTCACCTCTGGGGATCCGGACCTGTTGCTGGCCCTGCTGAAATATTCAGGCGTGGTAGTCCTCGGTCTTGTCCTGATGATTGTTTTTTACAGCCTGGTAGTGGGCACTTTTACCAGGTACAACCCCTGGACCTTTCTCAGTCGGATCAGTCCGGCCCAACTCCTGGCCTTTTCCACTAGTTCTAGTGCCGCTACCCTTCCGGTGACTATGGAGAGGGTAGAGGAACACATAGGGGTGAACAAGGATATTTCGAGTTTCGTCCTGCCGGTGGGAGCTACCATTAATATGGACGGAACCAGTCTCTACCAGGGGGTGGCCGCCGTCTTCATCTCCCAGGCACTAGGATTCGATCTAAGCCTTACCGATCAGCTGATGATCGTTCTTACGGCCTTGCTGGCTTCCATTGGGTCGGCAGCAGTACCGGGTGCAGGGATGGTCATGCTGGTAATCGTCCTCGAAGCCATACAATTCCCTGCTGACAAGCTCGCCATAGGGTTGGCACTGATCTTTGCGGTAGACAGGCCCCTGGATATGCTTCGAACCGTGGTGAATGTCACAGGAGATGCCACTGTGTCTATGATGGTCTCTAAATCACTGGGCAGAAAACTGGTTCCGGCAGTCCGTGAATGGGATGACCATTTGGACGAGGTGTTGCCTAAAAAGAAAAAGGGTAAATGACCAGGAGACTCCAGGCCTAAAGGAATTTCTTCCTCAGTTCGGGGGAGGGAACCATGCAGGCATCCTGTTTCCCGAAAATTCGATAACGGTTCCTCGCTATAAGGTCGTAGAACACATCCCTGAGCTTACCAGGCAACCAAAGAAATATCCCCAGTATTGGCCAGATACCAGAAAGGGACCGGGCGATCCTCAGCGCCGCTTCCGACTTCACGTAATAGGCAACTCCGGGCTCAATCAGGATAATAGAATCCACTTTTGAAGTATCGATCCCCCGTTCTCTTACGAGCCTTTCACCGGCTTCACTCTGCAAGGCCGCAAACCTGAAGAGGTCTTTCTTGTCCCTCCTGATCACGAATTGCACAGAACGATTGCAGAGGTTACAAACCCCATCGAAAAGTATGATCTTTTTTCCTTCCTCAACCATCACTTCTTCCCTTCAACCAGTTCCAGCTGATCCACGCTCACCTTCGTAGTGAACATCCCGTAATTCACGACCGCCTTGTTCTTCTCCAGGCTGTCGATACTCCCTACGGCTTTTCCGTCAAAAAGCCTGACCCGGTCGCCGACCTTGAAAACAGGCCGCGGTTTTGCTTTCACCTTTTCCTGCTTCTTCTTGGCCTGTTTTTTTTTCTCCCGAATTGTCTTTACCTCTTTTTCCAATTCCCTGGACACCTCCTTTTTCTTGACTGCCTGCTCTTTGATCTCAGAGACGGATCTCTTTTTGCGTTTGCTGTTCTCGGTTTCCACCAGACGGAGGATTTCGGAGATCAGGGGACGTTTTTTCTTATCCCGGAAATACTTTTCAGCGATCTTATTCACCTTCTCGCCCAGATAGATCATCCTCTGGTTAAAGTCGTACAGTTCCTGATAATTTTCCAGTTTGGTCTTGATCTTGGCGTTCAGTTTCTCCAGGCGCTGTGCCTCTTCCCGTGCCTTGGTTTCTTCCTCCTGCAAACGTGTGCCCGTTCTGGCCATTTTTGTGCGTTCCTTCTGCAACTTGGCAATGGTGGCATCGAAACGGATCTTTCCCTTTTCCACCTTTTTCTTGGCTTTGTTGATCAGGCTGTAAGGGATTCCGTTTTTCTGGGCCACTTCAAAGGTAAAGGAGCTTCCCGGCTGACCCAGCTCGAGCTGAAAGGTGGGCTGGAGCGTACTGCTGTCAAACAGCATATTCGCATTAGTGGCATGGGGTAATTCATTGGCGAGTGCCTTCAGGTTGGCATAATGGGTGGTGATCACGCCATATGACTCCCTGTCGTAAAAGACCTCCAGAAAGGCTTCCGCCAAGGCACCACCCAGTTCAGGGTCGCTTCCTGTGCCGAATTCATCGATCAGGAACAGGGTTTGTGCATCGCATTTCCTGAGGAATTTATTCATATTCTTAAGCCTGTAGCTGTAGGTGCTCAGGTGGTTCTCGATAGACTGGTTGTCGCCGATGTCCGTCAGAATGGTGCTGAAAAGGCAGAAGGAACTCCTTTCGTGTACAGGGATGAGCATTCCGCTCTGTAGCATCAGTTGCAGCAACCCGATCGTTTTCAGGGTAATACTTTTGCCTCCTGCATTAGGTCCGGAGATCACGATGATCCTGTTCTCAGGATGGAGTTCAATGGTCTGCGGAAAGGTAGGCAGGTTGTCTTTCTTATTGGACAGGTAGAGGAGGGGATGGTACGCTTCCCTCAGGAACAACCTTCTTTCGTGGTTGATCTCAGGCTTGATAGCCTTGATCTCGGTGGCGTATTTCGCCTTGGCCGCTGTCAGGTCGATATGAGCCAGGAAATCCTGGTATTCCTTCAGGTCATTTCGGAAGGGGCGGATCTGGCTGGTCAGGACATTGAGGATCCGCTGAATTTCTTCTTTTTCATCGAATTCCAGATTGTTCAGGGCTCGAGTGTATTTGGAGACAGCCTCCGGTTCCATATAGACGATACTTCCGGTCTTGGAGGTTCCAAGGACAGATCCCTTGACCTTCCTCCTGTACATGGATTTAACCGCCAGTACACGCCTGTTGTCTACGATGGATTCCCTGATCTCGTCCAGAAATTCAGAGGCCTGATAGGTGTTCAGTGCCGTCCCGAAACTCTGGTTGATCTTCCCTCTGACCTGGGCCATTTCCTGCCTGATCCGATTGAGATCCGGGGAGGCAGAATCTTTTACTTCGCCAAACTTGTCGATGACCCCTTCG
>NZ_JBFGBM010000144.1:0-6905 GCF_041567615.1 Muriicola sp. | reverse complement strand
CATACCTCCCGGGTGGTGGTTTCCCGTTTATTAAAAAAGATGGAAAGGGAAGGGAAGATCGATCTTCAGCGCAGTCAGATCAAGGTAAACAGTTTATAGGATCCGACTCAATTTCCCTTTACAGGGCCAAACAATGAATAAGATGTTACCATTTTTAGACTGGATCAGAAAGTACAGGTGGTCTTTCCTTCCGCATGATATTGTGGCCGGGGTTACAGTAGCCATTGTGCTGATCCCTCAGGGGCTTGCCTATGCACTGATTGCCGGGTTACCTGCGGTTTATGGTCTTTACGCCTCCATGGTGCCCCTGGTAGTATATACGTTTTTTGGTACATCCCGGGCCCTGGGTGTGGGTCCGGTAGCCATGGATTCCCTTCTCGTGGCAGCCGGACTGGGGGCGATAGCGTCAGTCGGACCCGATAATTACATAGCCATGGCGATCGCCCTCGCCTTTCTGGTAGGGGGAATCCAGTTTTTACTTGGGGTTTTCAGGATGGGATTTCTGGTCAATTTCATGTCAAAACCCGTGATCAGTGGATTTACCTCGGCAGCTGCATTGATCATTATGTTCAGTCAGCTCAAATACCTGTTGGGGATAGACATGGAGGGTAGCAGCCAATTGCACCTGATCCTGTGGAATGCTTTTCAGCATGTGAACGAGATCAACCCTTTCGACCTGGGTATCGGGATTGTGGGTATCCTCCTGATGGTCCTGTTGAAAAAGTGGAACAGGAAACTGCCGTATATTCTGATGGTAGTTGTTCTGGGGATCCTGGCCGTTTACTTCCTGCAGCTGGTTCAGTATGGGGTAGGGATCGTCGGCGAGGTGCCAAAAGGTCTGCCTTCAGCAACTTTTCCTGAGATAAAGTGGAGTGTGTTGACAGATCTGTGGCCCATTGCCCTGACCCTTGCCCTGGTGGGCTACCTCGAGACGATTACCATAGGTAAAGGAGTGGAGGACAAGATGAATGGGGACAGTCTGAAGGCGAACAAGGAATTGGTGGCCCTGGGACTTTCCAACATGGCGGGTTCCCTTTTCCAGTCCTATCCCATTACCTCGAGTTTTTCGAGGTCTGCCATCTATTACGAGGCAAAGCCCAAAACGAATCTGGCTACTCTTATCACTGCCGGGATGGTCTTACTTACCCTACTCTTTCTTACGCCACTCTTTTACTACCTTCCGAATGCGGTACTGGCCAGTATCATCATGGTATCGGTTTACGGCCTTATTGACAGCAGTTATGTCCGCATTTTATGGAAGTTCAGGAAGGATGAATTTCTGGTCTTGATCGCCACGTTCTTCCTGACGCTTTTCGCTGGGATTATGGAAGGAATTCTGACCGGAGTCCTTATCTCCTTATTGCTGATGGTATACCGTACTTCAAATCCTCATGTTGCCGTACTGGGCAACATTCAGGGGACCCCATATTACAGAAACGTGAATCGATTTGCATCCGATGCCATTGTCAGACCCGACCTCCTGATCGTGCGGTTCGACGCCCAGCTTTATTTCGGGAATGCCAATTTCTTCAAATCACATCTCAAGGAACTCATACACCAGAAGGGGCCTGAACTAAAGGCAGTGATATTGAATGCGGAGGCGATCAATTACATTGACTCCTCAGCCGCCCTGACCTTGAAGAAGCTTATCGAAAGCCTCTACGAAAAAGGGGTCCACTTTTTTATCGCCGGAGCCATAGGCCCTACCAGGGATATCCTATTCTCCAGTGGGATCATGGATCTGCTGCCCAAGGCGTGTCTTTTCGTGGAAACAAGAGAGGCGGTCGAATTCTTTGACCATCCGTCGATAAAGGACGGAGTAAAGGATAAAGTAGCCCTCCAGCGGAACCCGGTTGGTAACCAGAGTTACCGAAGCTAGGCGATTATCCCTTATTTTTGCAGGGAATTAAGTATTGAAAAAATGACCATAGAACAGATTTATACAGGATGCCTGGCACAAGGAGCCTATTACATAGAAAGCAAAGGGGAAGCGGCTATTATCGATCCCCTGAGGGAGGTATCTCCCTATATAAAAAGGGCAGCCAGGGATAAGGCAAAGGTCAAATACGTTTTTGAAACGCATTTCCACGCCGACTTCGTCAGTGGACATATTACCCTGTCCAAGGAAACAGGGGCGCCCATTATCTACGGGCCGAAGGCCGACCCTTCCTTTGAGGCCTATATCGCGAAGGACGGGGAAGAGTTTAAGATAGGAGACCTTACCATCAAGGTCCTGCATACCCCGGGCCATACTATGGAGAGTACGACCTATCTGCTCAGGGATGCTCAGGGGAAGGATGTCGCTATTTTTTCCGGTGATACCTTGTTCCTGGGTGACGTGGGCAGGCCCGATCTGGCACAGAAAGCCGCTCATCTTACCCAGGAAGAGCTTGCCGGAATGCTATACGACAGCCTGAGAGAAAAGATCATGCCCCTGGCCGATGATGTTACAGTGTATCCGGCCCATGGAGCCGGATCTGCCTGCGGGAAGAACATGATGAAGGAGACCGTGGATACCCTGGGCAATCAGAAAAGGGTGAATTATGCCCTTCGCGCCGATATGACCCGGGAGGAATTCATCGAGGAAGTTACCGAAGGCCTTTTACCGCCGCCTAAATACTTCCCTTTGAACGTGAAGATGAACAAGGAAGGTTATGAAGATATAGGGGTAGTGCTAAAAAGAGGAACAACAGCCCTCGACCCGGATGAATTTGAGGCCCTGGCCAATGAATCCGAGGCCATAATCCTCGATGTGCGGACGCAGCAGGAATTCGTCAAGGGACATATCCCAAGGTCCATCTTTATTGGGCTTAACGGGGATTTCGCTCCCTGGGTGGGTGCCCTCATCGCAGATGTCACCCAAAGCATCCTGCTGGTGACGCCGCTCGGGAAGGAAGAAGAGGCGGTAACCCGGCTTTCCAGGGTGGGCTTTGACAACACCCTCGGTTACCTGGAAGGAGGATTCGACTCCTGGAAAAAGGCAGGGAAAGAGATCGACAAGATCAAATCCAAGCCCGCTGCAGAACTGAAAAAGGAGCTCTCAGAAAAGTCTACCCCTGTCTTCGATGTCAGGAAGGAATCCGAATATAAGTCGGAGCACCTGGTCGGAGCTGAAAACACGCCTCTGGATACCCTCAATGAGCATCTGGCGGAATTTCCGGATGATCAACCTTTCTATATGCATTGTGCAGGAGGGTATCGTTCAGTGATCGCCGCCTCCATTCTCAAGAGCAGGGGTATTCACAACCTGGTTGATGTCGGTGGGGGATTCGATGCCATCAAGCAAGCCGGTCTGGAAGTGAGTGATTACGTCTGCCCCACCACTTTATGACGGATATCATAGGACGGAAAAGGAAATAGATTTAGTATTGCAGGGTGAAATGGGCTAAACTGATCAAGTTTATCGGGGTTTGTATCCTCTGTCTGGGCATTATTTATCTGATAGCCCGGTTTATATATTACCTAACCTGAAATTGAGAACAGATGAAAAAAAATATGGGAGCCCTTGACAAGGTCATACGGGTTGTGATTGCACTGGTAGCTGCGGCTCTGGTGTATTACGATGTAGTGGGAGGCATGTATTCCTATATACTTCTGACCATCACTGCTATCTTTCTCCTGACCAGCCTTGTCGGTTTTTGTCCGCTTTATGGCCTGTTCGGTTTAAACACCTGCCCCGTAAACAAGCGAGGTTAGAACAGGTTGCATTTAGAATTTCCATGGACCTGGGATTTCCATGGCAGGTATGGATTAGCCGTCTGCAGCTTACGTATCAGGAATAATTATTCCCGTATCACCAAATTATTTCAAAATCCCCATTTCATAATGGGGATTTTTTTAATTTAGTCAAGAGAACAACGGACAATGCTTAAAAATTTCATCCGCAGTGTAGGGGTCATCAATGTGATACTGCTCCTCGTCGTACTTTCCATCATTGTCGTTTCCGAATACATGTACCTTACGGGCCATAAGCTCGACGCCATTTTTATCGCTTTCTGGGCGCCTACCATCTTAGGATTCATGAACTATTTCAAATACAGGAAGTGATGGATTTTATACTGGCATATTCCCTTTTTGTCGGCCTGATCTTCGTGATCTGGATGGTCTTTGTGATCCGGATGTACAAGGAACTCAATAAGAAGCAATAAGAGGCCCGCTTACTTTAACTGTTCTATTTCCATCAGGTTTCCGCTATTCCTCAGTACATACGAGCTGATGAGTCTGCGGTCTTCCAGGGTCTCCTTCTGAGGCGTAACAAAAGCTAGTATATCTTCTAAGGAGGATACAGGGGTCTCTTTAGGGATAAACCCATAGCCGTAATAAAGACCGTCCCTCACAACAACCAGGGCATCTTCACCGGGATTTCTCCCTTTCTCCTTTATGATGAAGTTCTCCCTTTCCTTGGCAAGTGAGGAGATCGCCTGCTTAACCTTCGCATTGTAATCCTCAATGCGCTCTTTCCCCCGGCAGATCCCCGAACAGGGGCCTAACCTGAAATGGCTGCACCGGGCAACACCTTCCTGCAAGTGGCAGTATTTCGGACAGAGCTCAAATCGGGCACAGAGTTTTTCCAGGAGATCACGGCTTTCTGTCAGGGAATAAAGAATGGCAATGGGATTGGGAACACTACCCGCCTTGGTAAGCGCCAGGTGCATTATACCTTCCCGGTCTTCATAGGAAAAGATCGCTATTCCCTGTACCTTTCTCTTTTGCGCCCGGTTGTACATGGGGTAATGTTTTTTAATGGCCTGGTTCTCCATCAGTAGGGCGACCAGCTCATTTCCTGATAGGTCGAACTCAATATTTTGGGTCGCCCTGCACATGCGTACCTCCTTCTCACTCTGGTCGTAGAAATGGCCCAGCACTCTCTTCTTGATATTTTTCGCTTTACCCGTATAGATCACCTCCCCATTGACATTTTTGAAGTAATAAACACCCGGTTTCTGGGGGAGCCTTTCGTACTGAGTCCTGGGAAGAGCAGGGGGAAGGGTTGCTTCCTGAGATCTGGCATTCAGGAATTTTTTCAGGGTGATTTCGATTCCGGGGGTAGCCATGATCCGTTTAAAAAGTATGACGGTGGCCCTGGCATCACCCCTTGCCCTGTGCCTGTCCTCCAGGGGGATATTTAGGGAAGTACACAGTTTGCCCAGGCTGTACGATCTGAATCCCGGGAACACGGTCCTCGCGAGTCGGACAGTACATAATTTCTTCCTGGTGAAAGGAATCCCAAGTTCGCGAAACTCGTTCTTAATGACGTGGTAGTCGAAATTAACGCTATGGGCCACAAAGACGGAACCCTCTGTGATCCTCAGGATGTCATTGGCTATATCCCTTAACGGGGGAGAGTCACGCACCGTGTCATTGTCAATACCGGTGAGTCCGGTTATAAAAGGGGGTATTTCGCATTCGGGATTGACCAGGGAGGTGAACTCATCAATGACCCTGCCCTCCGCATATTTAAAGATGGAAATCTCTGTGATCTTGTTTCCCCGGATACCGTTTCCCGTGGTCTCTATGTCGACTATGCAATACACCCTTGTCAAAATTCCAATTAAAGGTAGTGCAAACACAAAAAAAGGGCAACTGCCGTTACCCTTTCTCTGATTTTGTAAAATAAATGTTGTTCTTCAGGAACTCCTTAAGAATTGTCGACCACTTTGGCGGAGGGAGCGTTCTTTTTTACGGAAGCTATCCCATTGGCCATAGAGGAAGTCGATGCATACATCTGGCTGGCACCGATTTCCTGGCCATTGGTGGCTTTGAGGCTAAAATAAGGCTTGCCATTTTTAGCGACCTTACGCTCGAACATGCCGTCATTTTTGGAATTTTTTCGGACGGATTCAATTCCGTTTTCACAGGCAGCTTTGGTCTTGTAGGCTTCACTGGAAAGGATGACCTGACCGTTACCTGCTTTGAGATTAAATCTGAATTGCCCTGATTTGTCTTTTTTAATTTCGAATTTGCCCATTTTGAAGTAGTTTGAATTTTTTCAAATTTACTATTAAATACGATTTTTTTTGGCAAGGAGACAAAAAATAATCCACATATCACTGTGGATGATTGTTGTTTTATCAAATTTTCGTTTAAAAGTACCGGTCTGTATTTTGAACGGATATCAAATCACCGGAGAGCCCTTCAACCGTTTTTCTATCTTCTGTTTTTTCTCGGTAAGCCTTTTCATGAGTTCCATAAGTTCCGGCTCCCTTGTCTTTTTGTATATCTCGTTCAGTGCCAGGATCAATTCTTTGGCATCCCTGGATGCCTGTACTCTGTCGCTTGTAGACATATGGCTCATTTTCATGTTCTCAAATGTCTCTGCTCTTTTTAGTAAATCCATAATTCAGCAAATCTTATTATAGCGGAAAAGATAGGAAAGATTTGCAGGGTGGCATTATCCTATTCTCATAAACTTTTCCTATTATTTCCTTAAGGAAAAGCAAAGACGCCATGGACTATATAAGGCTGGAGTACTCTGAAGGTCGGACTGTTACAGAGGGATTCAGTTCGAAATTCCCTGGTACTCTCCCTGAAGAGAGTTAGGGTCGACCACGGTAATAAAATTCTCCCGGGTCTGTGTATCATTCCCTTCGCTGTTGATCGCAGTGAGGGACACATCATAGGTGCCGGGATTCAGGTATTGGATAAAAGGCTCCACTTCCGTACTGCTGTCTGGCGTTCCCCCGGGGAAGGACCACTGGTAGGAGGTGGCATTGGCAGATCCGTTTACGAATTGCACCCGTGTACCGGCCCGGATCGTAGTAGCCAGGGCATCGAACTCCGCTATGGGCGGACTGCTGAGTTCCGGCATATTATTGCCTTCATCATCCTTAGAGCACTGCACGTGCAGGAGGAATATCGCAATGAAAACTAAAATCCTGTTGAATGTCATGTGGATCAAATTGGGT
>NZ_JBFGBM010000143.1:0-6955 GCF_041567615.1 Muriicola sp. | reverse complement strand
TCCCGGACATGGCTGGTGTTTCGGGATCGGTGATCCTGAAGGGAGAGAATCTGCAGTAAAGTGAACCTGTTCGCTTTTTATTTTCCTGACTTACAAAAGGATTACGCCCGGAAAGTAGAGCATAGCTCACTTTCGGGGCGTAATACAGGTAATTCAATAGTCCAAAATGACCTGCCTTCCAAAGGCACATCAACTGTCAGGCCACTCCCGGAGTTTTGCTTTAGATGAAATAGGAGTTTTCATGATCCATTACCTGGTTCTGACACAGGAAAAATCAACAAACTGACATTTGTCATAGAATGGATAGGATAGACTTGTCACCTTTGTAAAGTACCAGTATAATAGCATACTGTTTTAAGGGGCTTTTTTAACTAAGTATAATTCAAACAATTGTACCATGAAAAAAATGCTCCTTTTTATTGGGATTCTCTTCCTTATTATCCCAGCAGCCTGTACGTCAGATTATTGGTTAGACGATCAACTCATGGAAGATGTGAGCGAGACCACTGATGCTGATAATCCGGACGATTCTTCCAGTGATGCCCCTGACAGCACGGATGACAACTCCTCATCAGGTGACTCAACCCCCGGAGGCAGTGATACGGAAAACCCTGATGCCACCGATCCTTTTGCCGGACTGGTTACTTACCAGACGGATGTCAAACCCATATTAAATCAATTATGTGTGGCCTGCCACAACGCCCAGTATCAGGAAGATGGGGTAGACCTCTCCACCTATTCCCTGGCCAAGGAAAACATAGACGATATTCTGGAAGCCATGCAGGAGGATGAAGAGGATGACATCATGCCCCCGAGCGGCCGTGTGGACGAAGCCATTATAGAGACCTTGTACGCCTGGATTTCCGATGGTTTGCTTGAGGGTGAGGAAGCCGATACGAGTACAGATTCCGGAACTACGGACGGCACATACAGCTATTCAGCCGATGTGGCCTCCATCATTGACAATGAATGTATCCTTTGCCACGGGGCAAATGCTCCGGCTGCCGGGTTCGACATATCCACCTATCCTCTCCTGGTCAGTCAGATCGATCTCGTTCTCGCCAGAATCGACCTGCAGACGGGTCAGGCCGGGGTTATGCCACCCGCCGGCCGAATGGATGAGGGCACCATACAGTTGATCAAAGACTGGGTAGATCAGGGGATGCCTGAGTAATGGATCTATATCGATACATTCTATGACAAATGTCAGATAGTTGGGATACAGATACAATCGTCCGTATTCATGTATCAACCAGGACTGAGATCCAAATAAAAAGGCCGTGATCTTCACGGCCTTTCTTTTAAAAATAGGGTTCTTATCGACTTGCTTCTGTCGGCTTATCGGAATCATCCTTCACAAATTTCTGGATGACCTCGAGGATCTCATCCTTTTGGGCTCCTTTTTCCTCCAGGGTTTTGAGGTAAACGTAGAAGGGTTTGTCGTCTACCTTCCTGGCCAGGGAAAGCGTTCCCTCTCTGTGGTAAACCTCGTCCCAGGCGGCTCTTACTTCACCCCAGAAGGCCTCGTGGCCCGCCCACCAGTCAAGGGCTACCTTACACTTTTCGTCGGAGACCCGGGTGTAGGTATTCATCCCTTTTTCCTGGGCGAGCAAGGAATCATCTTCCCCGTCTTTTCGGATGATCTTGTCGTTGTCCTGCTCGTGTATCCATCCCTCCGCAGTGATCTCATGCCGGTTCCCCCTGAGCATCACATTGTAGTCATCTCTCTTGGTATACTCCCGTCTGGGTAAGGGGGAATCTGTCTTATTCTCCCAGAAATGCTTGCCATCCACATGCACCCAGGAAGCCGTTCCGGAATATCTGGGACTGTCATCTACCTGATACACCAATTGGGTCCATTGGCCCTGTACGTCCTCCGCAGGCAGGGTTCTGAAGGCCCAGGTGTTGTCTTTGTCATAAGTGAAGACCCTTTTGTTCTCATAGAGCCAATCCTGTCTCCAGTGCTTGATGACGGTTGAGTCATTGACCACCAGGAGATGCTGTATGGAGATCTGGTCATCCTCATCCACTATGGGCAATGCCAATTCAAGGGCGCCGGTCTTGTAGTCCGGTTTTTTGTCATACCCTTCCACAGGGGAAAAGGTCTCTGAATACTGGAATGAGATCTCATAACATCCGCACATGTCCTTGATGGCGTTGCGGTCCAGGACCTGTTTGTCCTGCCCTGTAGCCGTAGACAAGGATACGAAGGCAAACAACGAGAAGAGAGTCAATTTTCTGATTTTCATGGGATTGTTTTTTTGGTTAATGGATTCAATAAAATTTTACTTATTCTAATTTAGACTGATTAAAAATAACAATTATATTTGCGGCCAAATTTATATGGAATGATTCTAAATAAAAATTATTTCCTGATAATTTTTTTACTGGCCGGGCAGGTTTTTTTGAGGTCCCAGGAGAGGATGCGTACAGATTCTATCCCCACTGAAAACCTCGAGGAGGTCGTAGTGACAGCCACACGGACCCTTCGTCAACTCTCATCCCTTCCGCTTCCCGTTACCCTTATTTCCAGAAGACAGTTGCAGCAGACCGGGGTGATCCGACTCGATGAGATCCTGGACGAACAAACCGGAATTCTCATGACGCCGGATGCCACCATTGGGGGAGGAGAAGGGGTACAGATACAGGGGATCTCCTCAGACTATATCATGGTGCTCATAGACGGTGTACCGGTCGTCGGGAGGAGTTCAGGCAACTTGGATCTCAGTCGGCTTGCCATCGGAAATATCCAACAGGTGGAAATAGTCAAAGGGCCTTCTTCCAGTCTGTTTGGTTCAGAAGCCCTGGGCGGGGTGATCAATATTATTACGGAAAAACCGGACTCGGAGGATATTTCTGGTCAGGTTTCACATCGTTCCGCCACCTTCAACAACCAGAATACATCCGTAAATCTGAATCAACGCAGGGGTAAATTGGGCTATTCCTTATTTGCTGACCGGCTGAGTACGGATGGGTACGACCTGGCTCCTCTGCAGGATGGGCAAACCATCAATCCATTTTACAACTATACGATCAACGGGAGGGTGTTCCTTGAGGCTTCTGAGAAATGGGATATTTTTGCCTCAGCCCGCTATTTCTTTCAGGAGTTTGATGTGTCCCCCGATTCGAGCGAGGAAACAGATACCAATTTACACCTCAGGGTTACCCAAAACCCCGGAACAAAATCAAATCTCCAGTATGAAGTGTATTTTACCCGATACACCACCAACGAACAGATCGAAGATCCGGTAAATTCCGATACCCTTATTGAGAATGATTTCGACCAGCGCTTGTTAAGACCGGAAATACGCTACAACTATACGTTTGGTCCCGGAAATACCCTGAGTCTGGGTGCCGGGTATAATTTTGAGACCCTGGACCGATCACTCTTCAGGGAGCAGGTCTCCTTCGAGTCCCAGTATCTGTTTGCACAGTATGATTTCAAACCTGCCGAAAAGCTCAATATCATCGCGGGAGCCAGGTTTGACCACCACAGTGAGTACAATGCCCAGCTGAGCCCAAAACTATCTGTCCGTTACGATATCAACCCAGCTCTGGCGGTGAAGGGTTCTATAGGCAGTGGTTTTAAAGCACCGGACTTCAGGCAGCTCTACCTGGATTTTTCAAATGTAGCCGGCGGGGGGTATTCCGTTTTTGGAAAAGAAGTGGAAAGTGAGGGCATAGAACGCCTAAGGGAAAACGATGAATTAGCCTCCCTTCAGGTCGATGCTTCAGAACTCGGAGATCCCCTGGATGCCGAGAGTTCGGTGGGGTATAACCTGGGGATAACCTATAAAAAAGGAGGGCTCTCTGCCGAGATAAACCTGTTCAGGAACGACTTTCGCAACCTTATCGACACCCGCATTTTGGCGACCAAGAACAACGGGCAGAATGTTTTTGGATATATCAACCGAGAACGTGTCTTTACACAGGGGTTGGAAACCGACTTAAAGGTTCGGCTTCTGGACAACCTGGAACTCTCAGCGGGCTATCAACTTTTGTTCGCCTATGACAAAGACAGGCTTGAAGACATAGAAAATGGAGAGGTATTCGCGAGAGACCCCCAGACCCTTGAAACTGTACGCTTGGATCGATCCGGATATTTTGGGTTGGAGAATCGTTCCCGACATGCCTTCAACGTGAAGCTGTTCGGCGAAATCCCGAAGTGGAAAGCAAATGCTAACCTTCGCGCGGTCTACCGAGGCCGATTCGGGATCACAGACCGCAATGGGAATGGTTTGCTGGATGTGCTGGACGATTCCTTTGTACAAGGATACACCCTGGTCAATCTTTCGTTCGGCAAAAGACTCTTCGAGCACTACAGTGTCCAGATCGGTGCCAATAATGTGTTCAATTTTCAAGGGAACAACCCACTGGCCGCTCAGGACGGGGAGGTTCTGATCAACCCGGGTACAGAAATTTTCGCAAAAATTAATTTTCAATTCTAAATCTATATTCAATGAAGTCAGCAGTAAAACTATTCAGTTTATTCTCTATTCTTTTTGTTTTGGTATCGTGCAGTGAGGATTCCATGGACGATATAGCAGCCTTTAATATCACCTCTGTGAGCCCGGTCTCGGGAAGTGTGGGAACTGAGATCACTATCTCCGGAAGCAATTTCCCTGCCGATCCTTCTGCCATTGAAATCACCATTGGAGGAGTTCCGGCAACCATCTCTTCCCTTACTTCTTCTGAGTTGGTCACCCGGGTTCCCGATGGGGCAACTTCAGGCGAATTAAGACTCACCGTAAATGGTCAGTCAAGGACGGCCCTGCCATCTTTTACGGTATTGGACGATCTGGAAGCTGGGACGGTGGAAAACCTCTTTGCTCCCCAGACCGGTGGTCAGGGACAAGGGGAAATCGGAGGGGATTTCACCCGGTTCAGTTTTGAATCCGGAGGTGTTACCGAAAGCGAAACCGAATGGGATATCGCCTTCAGGGGAACGACCATTGCCGTAAACGGGGGTGTGGTTACAGGAACTAATGATGAACCGGAGCGCAACGGAAATGCAGGGGCCGCCATCGTCAATGGGATCTTTGATGAAATCCTGACTGCGGAGGGCCTGGAATTTGCGCAGGATGCGCAGGGAGCATTTGCCATCCCGACAGGAAGTGACAATGGGTGGTACAACTACAATTTTATGACCAATGTCGTAAGTCCTATCCCCGGGGTCGTCCTGGTTTTTCGAACCCATGACGGGCGGTATGCGAAGGTAGAGATCCTCAGTTACTATGAAAATGCGCCTGCCAATCCGGATGGCTTTGCCGATGCATCTCGTTATTACACCTTTAACTACGTCTACAACCCCAACGAAGGGGAAACCCAATTGGCCAGATAATGAAAGCGATACAAATCACATATATCACCCTGAGGCTGATTCTTGGAGGATTCATGATCTATGGGGGAATTCACAAGTTTGAAGCCCCCATACCTTCCCCGGTTGAGGTAGTGGAAAAAGCTGCAAATTTCAAGGCTCCCTCCCAGGAAAGTACCCTGCAAAAGATCCTCTATATCAGTGGGGCCAAGCAGACCGGATATTTCTGGCAGGTCCTGGGGGTTTGCGAAATACTATTCGGGGCCTTGCTCATTTTGCAGTATACCGGTTTTATCGGAGCCGTCTTCCTGCTGCCGATCACCCTGCATATCTTTTTGTTCCACGCCTTCCTGGAACCTGATGAGACGGCTGAGCTCCTACAGACCGCCGGATTATTGGGAATAAACATGGCCCTGGTACTCAGGGAGAGGAAGAAGTGGAAAGACCTCTTGTGGATCAAGCCTGTTTAAAGGGGTCTGTATGGATGATGCCACCGTACAGCTGATCAAGGACTGGGTAGATCTGGGGATGCCTGAATAATAAAAGTGGTCAAAACGTTACAGGCTAACGAATTCTCTGGGTCAGTCCTATGAATTAAGGCTCAAATTACTGAGATTACTCAGCGAATTTGAGCCTTATAAATTTATTCTGTAACCTCTTAGAGAGGTAGGGGAATCTTTAGGAAAACTTAATCGTCCAGCAGGTCGATATGCTGCTTGATTGCATTGCGGATGCTTTGGGCCAGTTCGTTGTTGCCATCCGGATCAGTAGGGCTGATCTCTATGGTTCCGTCCTGATTTCCGTCCGCGGCCTGTGAGAGGTCGACCCCGGCTGTGCCGTCAAAGATCAGGCTCAGGTCAAAATCAATTACGATACCTTCCGGGACTTCTGAAATGGAGATATCGAACATGGGGTCCTCAAAATCCACTTCTACTTCGTCCTCAAAATCGTGCCAGAAGATAAAAGGAGTTCCCTGTATGGTTCCCTGGATCAGGACGGATTTACCAAATAGGTCGCTGTTGGGATCTGTACCGGCGTCGAACTTAAATTCCAGTTCCTCAAAATTACCCATGGGCATGGTCACGTTCAGAAAGCTGATCTGTCCGGCCATCAGGTCCAGTTCGAAAGGTCCGGCCAGTTCGATCTCGTCCTCGAAATCGTAATAGCCATCATCGTCCCAGTCCTCATTTTCATCCATCTCGTAATCTTCCCCCGGATCTTCCATATCGAATTCCAGTTCAAATTCCTTGAGGTTCATGCGGAAATCGGTGATTTCGACATCATTGTTGATACTTTTACCAGAGACGGATTTACCCGTTCCGGCACTGCTGAAGGTACCTTTGGCACTGATGCTCAATTGTCCCTCGCCTGTGGGGGATTCGTCTTTGGAGCAACCTACCAGTGAAATGGCCAGCAGGCTTGCGAATGCAGCAAATAAATTAGTCAATCTAAAATTTTTCATCTTTAAGAGATTTGGGTTTTTAATAGAAATTACTTTATGTATGTAGAACAACTCAGTTTAAAGAACTCCTGAAAAGTTTCGTTTTTTCTTTACAGAACCGATTGAAAATCGGACCATGATATCTATGGTCCCTAGCACATCGTAAAATTCAATAGTACACACGACACCCAGTATTG